>CAZHLB010001315.1:0-1503 GCA_964533005.1 uncultured Saprospiraceae bacterium | reverse complement strand
CGAGAATGACAAAGCGACTTGCAGACTTGCAGACAGGTGTTTCACGCAGACGCCAAATAAGCCCAAATTTTATTGAAAAATGCCTGCCTCTTAAAGTTTTTCCATTCATGCAACGAACTATTTCCACCGAAAATAAAGCCGCCATATTTCGAGACCTCGCCCTTGCCAACCTCGCTTTTCACCAAATATATCCCGGCGACTCGCCCAAGCGCCAGCCCGTGCATACAGTGTATGGCGGTGCGCATATTTTTAAATCTGACACATCGGATATGCTTGGCAAATTGGCGCTGCAAAGCCTGGAAAAATATGCGCCGGACGCCGCCGCTTTTGCCGAAGCATTTGGCTTAAAAAGCCATGCCCATGAAGTCTATGAAAAGGTCTTGCACAAGCTTAAAACCGAAGCGGTGGAAGACTTCCGCATTGATTTTGAAGATGGGTTCGGCAACCGCCCCGACCCGGAAGAAGATGCCGCAGCCGGGCAAGCCGCCCTCGAAGTTGCCAAAGGCATGTCGAATAAAACTTTGCCACCGTTCATCGGTATTCGCATCAAACCATTTACCGAAGATTTGAAAGAGCGGTCGCTGCAAACGCTCGATATTTTTCTGACGACACTGCTTGCTGAGACCCAATGCAGGTTGCCCCAAAACTTCATCGTGATGCTTCCGAAAGTGACTATTCCTGAGCAAATCGAGGCGCTGGTCAAATTTTTCGAGCTGTTCGAGGAGCATTTTTTCATGCCGCCGGGCACGTTGAAGCTGGAAATTATGGTCGAAACGACCCAGGCAATCATGGATGAAAACGGCACGAACCCCTTGCGGCGCTTCGTCGAAGCAGGCAAAGGCAGGTGCGTTGCCTGTCATTTTGGAACTTACGATTACACGGCTGCCTGCGGTATCACGGCTAAATATCAGACGATGAGCCACCCGGTTTGCGATTTCGCCCATCACGTGACCAAAGTTGCGCTGGCGCAAACGGGTATCTGGCTTTCCGATGGGGCGACCAACGTGCTGCCGGTCGGCATTCACAAAGGCGACAATTTGACTGAAAACCAACAAGTTGAGAACCGCCAAGCCGTCCACCGGGCATGGCGGCAAGCCTTCGACCACGTCCGCCACTCGCTTTGGAATGGCTTTTACCAGGGCTGGGATTTGCACCCGGCGCAGTTGCCGGCTCGGTACGCCGCTGTCTTTTCGTTTTTCCTCGAAAGCATGGAAGATGCCACTTTGCGCCTGCGTTCATTCGTTGAAAAATCTGCCAGAGCCAGCCTCACCGGGGACGTTTTCGACGATGCGGCGACGGGGCAGGGGTTGCTGAATTATTTCCTTCGGGCGCTGAATTGCGGGGCGATTTCAGAGGCTGAAATTCAAGCGACGGGGCTGACGCTGGAGGAAATTCGGAGCCGGTCATTTTTGAAAATTTTGGAGAGCCGAGCCCAAAGCTGACAGGTGGTTTTGAGATGTCATCTCCATTAAAAATAAAATTTTTTAGGGATTACATATAAAA
>CAZHLB010001314.1:0-1506 GCA_964533005.1 uncultured Saprospiraceae bacterium | reverse complement strand
TTCCTCTCCGAGGATGACAAAAGCGACAAAGAACGCCAGGTAGAAATTTCAAATGGTTGTATTGAAGAAGTTCAAAAATGCCCGGCGAAGATAGCGCCTCACCTGCCAGTCAATTTGCCGCTCCTCCAAAAAACTATCCCCTGCCAACTGCCACTTGCCAACTGCCACTATCTTTGCCGCCATGCAAATTGCAGCCAAAGAAATTGCCCACCTGCTTGGCGGCGTCCTCGAAGGCGACGGCGAAGTGTTGGTGAAACGACCGGGGAAAATCGAGGAAGGCGGCGCAGAAACGCTCACTTTTCTGGCAAATCCTAAATACGAGTCCTTTGCTTATACCATTCCGGTTGGCGTGTTGCTGGTGCAGAAAGATTTTCAGCCAGCCATGCCGGTCGCCGCTTCCGCCATGATACGGGTGGAGGATGTTTATAGCTCGATAGCCCTTTTACTCGAAAAATTTGGCAATGAAATCCAAGCCTCGGCGGGCATTTCTGACAAAGCTTCGGTGCATCCCGGCGCACGGCTTGGCAAGCAAGTTTCGGTCGGAACCTTTGCCGTAATTGAAGAAGGGGCGGCGGTCGGCGAAGGCACGACCATCCATCCGCAAGTCTTTTTGGGCAAAAACGTGGAGGTTGGCGAAGGCTGCATTTTGTACCCCGGCGTCAAAATTTATCACGGTTGCAAAATTGGCGACCGCTGCATTTTGCACGCCAACGTCGTGGTGGGCAGCGACGGCTTCGGCTTCGTGCCGCAGCCGGATGGCAGCTACAAAAAAATCCCCCAAATCGGCAATGTGGTCGTGGAGGACGAGGTGGAAATTGGCGCAAACACGACCATTGACCGGGCGACTTTGGGAAGCACCATCATCCGCCGGGGCGTCAAATTGGACAACCTCATCATGGTGGCGCACAACGTTGAAATCGGCGAGGACACGGTCGTGGCGGCGCAGGCAGGTTTTGCCGGAAGCGCCAAAATCGGCAAGGGTTGCCGCATCGGCGGGCAGGCAGGTTTCGTCGGGCACATCAACGTGGCGGACGGGTCGCAGGTGCAGGCGCAAAGCGGTGTCGCTGCGAGCATCGCCGAGCAAGGTTCGGCATGGTACGGTTCCCCGGCTTTGCCTTACAATCACTACCTCCGCTCGTATGCCGTTTTCAAAAAACTGCCTGATTTGTACAAGAAAATCAATGAGTTAGAAAAAAGGCTTTCGGAGAGAAGGGAGGTTTGAAGAAAAAATTTTTTCAAAATTTTTCTTCAAACCTCCCTTCCCTCCAGAGGTGGAGGCTGTCTCAAAAGTCCCTTGCTTGCCTCCAAGTCGCTTTTTGTCATCCTGAAAGGAACTGTTCCGTCTGACTCCCGGCGTCTCCAAGTCGCTTTTTGTCATCCTGAAAGGAACTGTTCCGTCTGGCTCCCGGCGTCTGCAAGTCGCTTTTGTCATCCTGAAAGGAACTGTTCCGCCCCGTGCGTGCCGCTCGCATGGGACGGAAAAGTTCCTTTCAGGATTAGGACTGT
>CAZHLB010001313.1:0-1507 GCA_964533005.1 uncultured Saprospiraceae bacterium | reverse complement strand
ATCCGTGTCATCCGCGTTCCCATCCTCCTCGCGTCTCTTAAGTTGACGACATTAGACTGCCAGCCATGCCGCCCCTTGTGAAGAAATCACTTCGCCGCCACGAACCTCGCCGTCGCCGTCACTTTGCCATTTTCCAACACCTCCAGCAAGTACATTCCATCAGGCAAGCCACTCACATCCAGCGAGTTATACCTTCCGAAAACCTCCGTCGGCGCTCCGACCACCTGCCCCAGCGAATTGCGCAAGCACACCGAAGTGCCCTGCCGGGGAAGGTTTTCAAAAACAACCGTCAGCCACTCGGAAACTGGGTTCGGCAAAATCGAAATGCCGCCGCTGCCAAAAACCTCGCCCGACCCGGTCGAAATAACCTGCACCGTGTCGCAAAAAACGTCCTCGCCTGCCTGGTTGGCGGCGGTCAGGCAGACCTCGTAGTTGCCCGTTTGGGCAAAAACGTGCGTCGGGTTTTGCTCGGAACTGCTTGCGCCGTCGCCAAAATTCCAGTGCCAGGTGGACGGGTCGTTGCTTGAATTGTCGGTGAAATTGACTTCTAACTCATTGATTGTGAAGGAAAAAGCAGCTTGCGGAACGAGGAAGGCAAAGATGAATTTGCACGTCGTGCCGCTGCCTGCCGGGTTGCTGACGGTCAGGCAAACCTGCCAGCCGCCGCCGTTTGCATAAGTGTGCGCCGGGTTTTGCAGGGTGCTGCTTTGCCCGTCTCCGAAGTCCCAAAGCCACTCGGTCGGGTTGTTCGAAGACAGGTCGGTGAAGGTTGCCGTCAGCCCATTCGTGCTGAAATTGAAAGCCGCCGTCGGGGGCAAAATGATTTGTATTTGCTGGCAAAAAGTGTCTGCGCCCAAGCTGTTGACGGCAATCAAACACACCTGAAAATTGCCTGCGCCGGGAAAAACGTGCGCCGGATTTTGCTCGGTGCTGGTCGTGCCGTCGCCAAAATCCCAGTGCCACGAGGCAGGTGCGTTGAGCGAGCCGTCGGTGAAATTGAAGTTCAAACCAGCCGCCGCCCAGGTGAACGAAGCCACCGGGGTCGGAAACGCAGAAACCATCACGCTCTCAATCGTGTCGGTCAAAACAGGTGCATTGAAGTCGAAATAAATGCCTGCGCTGTTGCCGACGACCGTGTTTTCGGCAAGCCCCGAATTCGTGCGAATGCGAAAACTGACGAAGCCGTGGCTGCCTGGTTCGTTGGTCGTGCTGTCGGGCAGCAGGATGTTGCGGAAGTGAAATTCCGCCAAACCGTCCTCGTGCAAAGTCGCTTCGTAGGCATGGCTGGCGACGCCCGGCTCGAAAGTCGCCAGGTCGAGTTCCGGCGGCAATTGGTCTCGGATGGTGATGTTGAAAGCCGTGTCGTTGCCGGTGTTTTGGAAGCGAATCGTGTAGCGCAGCGTCTCGTCGAAGAGGGTGAAATTTTGGGTAAAACCAGTCTCCGGTGTGCGCAACGCAGTTTGTGAAAAAACTCACCACCTCCGTTTTTCAGGCAATTCAAATCCAT
>CAZHLB010001312.1:0-1513 GCA_964533005.1 uncultured Saprospiraceae bacterium | reverse complement strand
CTGAGTGGGCTATCGCAATTGCTCTGAGATGATAAACTACAAAAACTATGAACCGTGCCGCAGGGAGGGAATTTCGGCGCCAACCTTTCCGAAAGTTCCAAACTTTCGGAAAGGTGGTTCACCGGCGCATTTTCAAAAAGTCCTTTTCCTACTTGCCTTTCTCCTCCTGATTTTCCTACCAAAATCAACCGCTCAAACCGCCACGCTCGACCAATCTCTGCGTCAGCAAATCACGCAGGAAGGCAAAAAAGTCGCCTGGCTGCGCTCCTTCAAAGGCAGGCTCGACGACCTAAACGACGTGTCGGTAGCGCTGGCTTTCGACGGCGAAAAGTGCCGGGGCAAATTGCAATACTTGCGCAGCAAGGAAACCTTCGACCTGAAAGGTGAAGCCTGGGGCGACCAATTCTGGCTCGATGAAACCGACGCCGAAGGCAAGGTCACCGGCTATCTCGAAGGCAAAGTGAAGGAGTACGTTTTCCAGGGCGCCTGGCAAAATTTTGACAAGACCATCGCCAAAACTGCTACCCTTGTCGAGGTCAAGACCCTCGACGACACGCCCACCGCCTGCGGCAACAACAAGTGGATTGGCAAGTACGCCACCTCTTCCGGCGACCTGGAACTTCTGCTGCAAAAAGGTGCAAACAACCAGGTCTGGGGCATCGCTTTTCACCAAAAGCGCAGCTTCAAAGTCAACGGCTTGCTCGACGACAACCTGCGGTTGAACCTCACTTTGAAAAAATCCGGCGGCAGCGTGCTTGGCAATCTGGCTGGCGATTTTCGCAGCGACAAAGACTGGAGCGCCAATTTCACGCAGCCCGGCAAGGCGCAGCAACCGCTCAAATTTCAAGTCAAAGACCGCCTCGGCGTGGACTGCATCGAATATGCCGACTACTCCACCAGCTACGATGTGACTTATCCCAAGACAAAAAATGCCGCCTTCAATCTTTGGATGGAAAAAAAAGCTGCGAGCTGGATTAGCCTCTGGCAAACCCAAGTGAGCCGCTTCGCCAATCTCGAAAGGACGCCGGAGCAGCGAGCGGTGGGGCAGGCGTCGGCTTGGTGCGAGGTGGAGTTTTTTTCGGAGCAAATCGTCTCTGGCTTTTTCACTTGCCAGACGACCTGGAGCCAGCAGCAGCAAGGCATGGCATTCAATTTTGACCTGAAAAAAGGCGAGGAAATCAGGCAGAAAGACCTTTTTAAAGACTCGTTCAAGCCCTCCGTTTTTGTGAAAAACATGGTGAAAACTGCCTTCAAAAATCACTCGCTTTACGAATCGGACAAGGATTTTAAGCAGTGGATTGAGGCGGCGGAGTTTCCTTATTTCACCATTCGGAAGGAGGGGATTTGCTTCAGCACCGACTTCAATGTGCTTTACGGAAGGCAGAGTTTGACGGTGCCGTTTGCCGAGTTGCGGGAATATTTGCGGGAGGGTAGCGTGTTAAAAGGAATGGGTGAATAGGGATTTTTCGACGCTGAGAGACGCTGATTTTTTATGATTTACGCTGAAGAGACA
>CAZHLB010001311.1:0-1523 GCA_964533005.1 uncultured Saprospiraceae bacterium | reverse complement strand
TTCGAGCGGCGGGGTTTTGAGACCCCGCATTTCGGTTCCGAAATGCGGGGTCTCAAAACCCCGCCGCTCGAAATGCGGAATCTTAAATTTCAGTGGGATTCAGGCATGAAAAAAGTCCAATGAAAATCGCAAAATATCCTGACAACCAACAACTTGAATTATTGCTCCAACGCCCGGCGCAGGCATCTGGCACCCGCCTCGAAACTAACGTCGCAGCCATTTTGAATCAAATGAAAAGAGGCGGAGATGAGGCTTTGAAAAATCTGACCCGCCAATTTGATGGCGTGGAACTGGATGATTTTGAGGTGACGCCAGCAGAAATCCAAGCTGCCTCAGCAGCCATCCCTGCCTCGTTGAAAACCGCAATCCGCACCGCCGCAGCCAACATCGAAACCTTTCACGCTGCGCAACGTGAACATTTTCAACCAGTTGAAACCATGCCCGGCGTCCGCTGCTGGCGCAAAAGCGTAGCCATCGAGCGGGTCGGGCTTTACATTCCCGGCGGGACTGCGCCGCTTTTTTCAACCGTTTTGATGCTTGGAATTCCTGCCCGCCTCGCCGGTTGCCGGGAAATCACGCTTTGCACCCCGCCAGGCAAGGACGGAAAAGTGCATCCCGCCATTCTTTTTGCTGCGCAATTTGTTGGCATTCAACGCATTTTAAAAGTCGGCGGAGCGCAGGCAATTGCAGCGATGGCATTCGGAACGGAGACAATTTCGCCGGTGGACAAGATTTTCGGGCCCGGCAACCGCTTCGTCACCTGCGCCAAAATGCTTCTCCAAAAAGAAGGCATCGCCATTGATTTGCCCGCCGGCCCCAGCGAGGTGCTTGTTTATGCAGATGAAACTTGTGTTCCAAGTTTCGTCGCAGCCGACCTGCTTTCGCAAGCAGAACACGACGTGGATTCGCAGGTGGTTTTCCTGACGATCTCTGAAAAAATGCTGGCGGAAGTGGTGCAAGCCGTTGAAAATCAGGTAGAAAAATTGCCCCGGCAGAAAATGTTGCGGGCAGCTTTGGCACATTCCGTCGCCATTTTGCTGCCCGGCGAAGCGGAAGCCGTCGCCGCCATCAACCACTACGCACCGGAGCATTTGATTTTGGCTTGCCAAAATGCTGAAGCACTTGCGGAGCAAATCATCAACGCAGGCAGCGTCTTTCTTGGAAATTTCACGCCGGAAAGTGCAGGTGATTATGCTTCCGGCACGAACCACACCTTGCCCACGAGCGGCTTTGCGAGAAGTTACAGCGGCGTATCGCTGGACAGTTTTTTGAAAAAAATCACCTTCCAACAAATCTCGCCGGAAGGTCTGGCGAGTCTCGCTCCGACCATTGTCGAAATGGCGGAAACCGAGCAATTGCAGGCACATGCTGAGGCGGTGCGGGTGCGAATCACCCACCTTTCCGAAAGTTCTAAACTTTCGGAAAGGTCGTTTCAAGCTCCCGGAACACAGCTTTCCGTCCCGATAGATATCGGGACGGAAAGCTTGCTCGAACCGCTCGTGCGTCCAAATATTCGCTCGCTC
>CAZHLB010001310.1:0-1526 GCA_964533005.1 uncultured Saprospiraceae bacterium | reverse complement strand
CTCACCTTCACTTTTTTAGGAGAACCTCTTTGTCAACCGACAAATGAAACATCCCGAGAAATTTTGAAAAAATTTCTCTCAAAAAATCATCTCTCTCCATGCGTTCCATTTCACTACCAAAGCGACATGAAACATCAAACCCCCTTCTCCCACCAACTCTCCGACGTTGCACAACGCCATGAATTTCAACGCCTTCTCGCCCCTGTGCTTCGCATTTTCGGTTTGCACAAACTTCACCTGGCGACGGAAATCGTGAACGACGTTTTTGAAAATGCAGCTGCTAACCTGATATTCCGATTGCCCGGCGACCTGCCTGCCTTCTTGTTGGAATTGGCGAAAAAAAAGGCGCTCGAAGCTGCCCGGCAGCCCGGCGGGGCGCAGTCGTTTTCCATGGAAATCTCGCTGGCGCTCGAAGCAGGGCAAATGCTCGAAGCTCTTTTCGACAAAATTTTCACGGAAAAAGAATTGCCAGAGAGCCGCCTGGGACTGCTGTTCGCTTGCTGCCACCCGGCGCTTCCAGTGGATTTGCGCCATGCGCTGATTTTGAAAACGCACTGCACCTTTTCCGAAAAGGATATCCAACACCTGCGCCCGCTTGCCGACCTGGCAATTTTTGACGAGTTGGCAAACGCCAAAGACTTGATTCTGCAAAATGCCGTGCAGGTGAGCGTGCCTTCCGCCCGCACTTTTTCGCCAAGGTTTGAGGAGGTGCTGCACACTTTGTGGTTGCTGTTTTTCGAGGGTTTTGAGCACAACCAGAAGACCATTTTCGTGTGCCGGGGAATGTGCGACCAGGCGCTTCGGACGGCGTTTTCACTGCTGGAAAACCCGGCGACCTGTCTTCCAAAAACATACGGTTTGCTTTCCGTTTTTTGCCTGCTTGCCGCCCGTTTCGACCCTCGCCGGGGGCGCAGCGCATCCTTGATTTTCCTCGAAGAAAAGAACCGCTCGAAATGGAATCAAAGCCTGATTGACCGGGGCGTGGCATATTTCGAGCAGGCGGGGATGTTGGATAAAACGTGTGAGTATCAACTGTTTGCGCAGATTTTGATGGAGCATACGCTTGCGCCGCAAGTCCGCTTTACGAATTGGTTTCGGCTGGAAGAATTGTACCTGCACCTGCTCAAAGTCAATCCGCAGCCGAAATATCACCTGCAAAACGCCTGGGTTTTTAGCAAATCGAGGAGCGCAGGTGCGGCGTTGGATTACTTGTTCGGCACGGCAGGATTCAGCGATTGGCTGCTCGGCGACTGGCAGACGAGTGCGCTGGTGGGTGAGTTTCACCGGCAAATGAAGCACCCGCAGGAGGCGGTCAAATTTTACCGAAACGCTCAAAATCATGCGCCGACGACGGCACTGAGCAGGCTGCTTTCCAAAAAAATCCTGGCAGTGGAGCAAGGTAAAAAACGGCGGCGGCGCAAGAAAATCAAGTGGTGAAAAGCAGGTTGCGAGTAGCCCGGTAGCACAGCCGTTAGGCTGTTTTGGGGTGAGGGGGTGACGGCCCCGGATGGGTGTTTCAAAGCACC
>CAZHLB010001309.1:0-1527 GCA_964533005.1 uncultured Saprospiraceae bacterium | reverse complement strand
GGGAGCAGGGATGCTGGGCGCTGCTACCGATGTTGCGTCCCTCCGGGACGAATGAGCTTCCAACCTTCATGAAACTTTGGTCTAAAGGTCAGCCAATCAACGAGTTGGTAGAAAAATTCACCATTGGGAAAGACCCCGAACTGGACTTGCGCCTCGCAAAATTCGACGTGCAAGGCAGCCTCGCCCATGCCGAAATGCTCACCAAAATCGGGCTTTTGACGGCGGACGAACTGACGCTTTTGCAGGCAGGCTTGCGCAAAATCGGACGGGAAATCGAGGCGGGTCAGTTTGAAATCGAGCCGGGTGTCGAGGACGTTCACTCACAAATCGAGCTGATTTTAACGCGGGAACTGGGCGAGGTGGGCAAAAAAATTCATGCCGGGCGCAGCCGCAACGACCAGGTGCTGGTGGACTTGCGGCTGTTCTTTCGGGCTGAAATTCAGGAGATTGCAACGCTGGTGCAGGCGCTTTTCGAGGCGCTGATGGCGCAAAGCGAGCGACACAAGGACGTTCTCATGCCGGGCTATACGCACACGCAGGTGGCGATGGTTTCGAGCTTCGGCTTGTGGTTCAGCGCCTTCGCCGAGACGTTGGCGGACGACTTGCGATTGCTGCAAGCCGTGCATGAAATTGTCAACCAAAACCCGCTTGGCTCGGCGGCTGGCTACGGCAGTTCCTTCCCGCTCGACCGGCGGCTGACGACCCGGCTGCTGGGGTTCAATGATTTGAATTACAACGTTTTGCACGCACAAATCGGGCGGGGAAAAACGGAGCAGTTTCTGAGTTTTGCACTCGCCGCACTCGGCGCAACGGTGGGCAAATTCGCCGCCGACGTCTGCCTTTTTTCCAGCCAAAATTTCAATTTCCTGCAATTGCCGGACGCCTTCACGACAGGTTCGAGCATCATGCCGCACAAAAAAAACCCCGACGTTTTCGAGCTAATCCGTGCCCGTTGCAATCGCTTGCAAGCTTTGCCGCAGCAAGTTTTCGCCGTCACCGCCAACCTGACGAGCGGCTATCACCGTGATTTTCAAACTTTGAAAGAAATCATGTTCCCCGCCCTCGACGACCTGAAAGATTGCCTGCGCCTCGCCGCCGCCAGCATTCCCGAACTGAAAATCAACCGGGCGATTTTGGCGGATGAGAAATACAAGTACCTGTTCACGGTGGAGGCGGTCAATCAATTGGTGCTGGAAGGTGTGCCGTTTAGGGAGGCTTACCGGCAGGTGGGAAGGCAGGTGGAGGACGGCAGTTTTGCGTTCAGTGGCGAGGTTCGGCACACGCACGAGGGGAGTTTGGGGAATCTTTGCCTGGCGGAGATTCGGCGGAAATTCGAGGCGGTGCTGGAAGGTTTTGAACAGCCCACTTGATGCAAAACCCCCCGAATTCGGAGGGTTTGCCCGCCCACGTTTACGAAACTTTAGAAGTTTCGTAAACGTGGAGCCAGCTTTAAAATGTGGTGGCTTGTTTATCTTGACTTTGTTAGATTAGCCTTTTTGAAAATACAATTGACAAATGCCATGATTT
>CAZHLB010001308.1:0-1530 GCA_964533005.1 uncultured Saprospiraceae bacterium | reverse complement strand
AAACAAAAGCCCGGTGAAATTTCAAATTTCACCGGGCTTTTGTTTTTGCCTACTCGCCTATTTGCCTACTCGCTTACTATTTCAAAATGGCATTCCCAATGGCGCAATTCAGGCATTTTTTAGCGCCGCAATAGTTGTTTTTCAACTGCAGCAAAGCCTGCGTCCGGTAGGCGGTCGGCGCATTCATCCCCAGTTTTTCCCACGAAGAAATGATGGCGTTTTTTTCCCCTGGCATCTCCTCCAGCCATCGCAACGCCCTGTCCTTGAAGTGGTCTTGCCCTCGCATCGAGCCGTAAAAAAATAGAAATGGCACGAGCGTGTTGATGGTCAGCAATTGAATGGCGTCTTTGCCGAAGGATTTGTTTCGCTCCTCGCTCGGCTTGTCAAAAACGTAGTGCGTGAGCCAGTAGCCGTCGAGTTGCAGGGTGAAAAACTGCTCGATTTCTTCCAGCTTTTCCACCTCCAAAATCTTGCTGAACAGGTGTGTGGATTGCTGCGATAGCCTTGCAAATTGGGCGATGCGCAGGGTCGGAAAGTTGCCAGGATGCAGGCGCAGAAATTTCCAGGCAGCGGCGGCGACCGGCGTCAATTCGTACTTTTTTCGCAGGTAGGCGTATTCCTTTTTCAGCCCCTCCGGGTGCCCGTCTTCAAATTCTTTTTCCAGCAAACCTGCCTGCCCGAAAAGCAAGGATTCGAGTTGAAAAAGGCTGTCCCGATGCTTCGCCAGGATGCTTTGCGGCAGTGACCTTGCCAGCATTTCAAAGGGCTCGGCATTGATTTTCATGCCGAAATTTCGGGCGACGAACTGGTAAAAAGTCTCCTCCCAATCCCTTGCATTTCGTTCCCAGGCGGTATGAATCACCTCCGTTTTTTGCTCCAAACGCTCTACGAGCAAGCGGTCGAGCCAGAGGTTTTTGGTCACCTCCGCCGCTTCGTAAAAATGGTGCTGGCAAGGAATCCAATATTCATTTTGAAGCAATTTTTGGTAGAGTGCAGACAGCTTCGGCGGGATGCGCCGCTTCATTTCCAGGCAAGGAATGCGCTCGCCGCTCGCCCGATGGATGGGTTTGTCTTCTTCTAAAACGACGTGCAAAATCACGTTGTCGTAAGCCTTGTCCCGTTGATGATTGTGCTGAAGCCAGTCGGAAGATTTGAGATGCATCTCGACGTTTCCTGCCCAAAGTGTTTCGCCGATGCGCAGGCGGGCGTTGGAAAAATCGGCTCCGGCGTTGCGGTTTTGCTCGCCGGTGTGCAGGATTTCGAGCGGTTCGCCTTCAGTGGTGATGAGTTCGGTGGCGTCGAAGCGGCGGGTGCGCCAGAGGAAGTGGAGGAAGTCTTCTTTCATAGTTGGGCAAGTGTTTAGGTTCAGATTTTCTATCTCCATATTTATCAGGACAGAAATCTGATTACCCTCTTTTCAGGCTGAAAAATAGAAAAGGTTTGGAAAGTGCAGAAAGATTAGCCGGACTTCTACACACGAGGATTAAATGATTGACGATTAAATGATTACATGATTGTTGATGGAATGGC
>CAZHLB010001307.1:0-1532 GCA_964533005.1 uncultured Saprospiraceae bacterium | reverse complement strand
TTGGGATAACCTGCCACAATCACTGCCAGGTCGCCGGGCCCATCCGACATTTCTTTGATTAAAACTTCAACCACCTCCCTGCCAAAATCCTTGCTGTCGTCTGCGTTGCGAGCCAGTGCGTAGGCTTCGTCAATGAAAAGCACCCCTCCCCTCGCCTTCTCGATGACTGCCTTGACTTTCGGGGCAGTCTGCCCGATGTACTCGCCGATGAGGTCAACCCTGTCCACCACGTGGACATGCCCACGTGAAAGCAGCCCCATTTTCCGGTACAATTTGCCCATCATGCTTGCTACGCTGGTCTTACCCGTGCCGGGATTGCCGATGAAAACGGAGTGGACATTGATTTTTTCCTTCTCCTCGAAACCGACCTCTTTGCGAAGCTGGAGAAAGCGGATGTACTTGGCGTGGTCTCTGACTTTTTGCTTGATTTCGGTCAAGCCAATCAAGGCGTCCATGCGAGCCATCACATCTTCGAAAGTCTCCTCCGCTTCCTCGGAAGGAGTCAAAACGACTGTGCTGCCGCCTTCGGGAACATACACTGCGGGCGAGCCAGCCTCGAATTCGTCGCCGATATCGAAGGGAACGACCGCCATCAATTTGTCCATGAAAACCAGTTCGCAGGTGTACTTGTCCTTGCGCCACGAGCCTTTGACGTTGCTGCCCCAACCGGCGCTGATTTTCAGAAACTCGTCCTTCCGCTCGATTTTTTGCAGGCGGATGACCTGCCCCTTCAACTCCCTGGCGTCGTTGTAAAACTTGACAAAAAGCTCGCTCTGCCAGGACTTGTCGAAGTGGATGTTTTTCAGCAAAAGCTCGGCATAGATGTAGCGGGTTTCCGCACTGTTGAAGCGCTTTTGGTAGGTTCGCTGGTCGTCCATCACATCGTCGTAAGGACCTTCGTACAGTTTCAGCGAATGCAGTTGGAGGTAGGGATTGCCTTTTTTCAGAGCGTCCTGACCGGCGTCCTCGACGTAGAAATATTTGGAGGCGACTTTCTCGCCCTCAATCCAGGCTTCCCAGGCGTAGGTTCCTTTTTTCCAAAAAATGCCGTCCGCCTTGTTGCCCCAGCCTTCCCGGATATAAACGATGTTGTCGTACTTGCTCACTTTGCGGCGGAAGGGCAGGACGCAAATTTCCTTGCGTGTTTTCTTGACCGAGTAGCAGTGAAGCTCCACGTCCACCTCCCAGTCTTCGATATCGAAAAGCTTGTTGTAAAAGGAAAGCTCGGCATAGACGTAGTTCGTTTCGTAGCGGTCGAACACCTGCCGGTACTTCTTGCGGTTATCCGCCAGCCACTCGGTGGAGGAGTAGATTTTCAGCTCCCGGTACTTGAATTTTTTAAAGTCCGGGTAATGAATCGCTGTTGACATATCAAGAATCGTGTTTTCCATTAGAATTGAATGGGTGTGAAAAAGTTAAATGGCTGAGCGCCGGATTTTCAGCTAAAGTAGAAGGAGCATTGGAATCTTCAAAATTTCAAGGCAAAGACCCCCAATTGCCGGTATTTGGGCAGGATTGTAGCGGCGGGGTTC
>CAZHLB010001306.1:0-1538 GCA_964533005.1 uncultured Saprospiraceae bacterium | reverse complement strand
GGTCACAAAGGGAAAACCTTTGGTTTTTACGCGAAGCGGTTATTACTTCGTGTACCCTTCGACAAGCTCAGGGCATGCTTTGTGTCCTTCGTGGTTAAATCTTTTTCGGCTTGTCCGAGTTAGGTACTCTCGGCTCTTCATTGCCCTTGACCCAAATCTATCAAGTAACTAGAATAGCCACTATAGATGATTTTGGAGCAACGATAATGACAAAACTAAGTTACAGCACTTTCGGATTAACAAATTTAGATTTTTTGGATGCAATTGACGTTGTAGATAAGGCGGGGTATCCAGGAATTGAACTTTCCTTTCATCGTGATCAGTTTAATCCATTCGAAATAACCGACGAATATATCGCAAAAATAAAACAACGATTTGAAACAACCAGGGTAAAACCTGTTTGCGTTGCAACTGCCTCGCATTTTTTCACGCCTTCCAGGCCTCATGAACCCTCTTTGATGTGTATTGATTTGGCTGGCAGAAAGCGTCGTATCAACCTGGTCAAGAGGGGGATTGAAGTTGCCAGAAAACTGGGTGTTCCGCTCGTTACCTTTGGCAGCGGTTTTATAAGAGAAGAACATGTTGTCAACCCTTCGATAAATCCAAAAGAATTGCTGATGGACAGCATCCACCAGTGTCTGCGGGAAATCAGGAAGGATGACGACATTACTTTGTTGATCGAGCCGGAACCGGGAATGTTCATTGAAACTCTGGACCAGGGCATTGATCTGGTCAACGAAGTTAATTCGCCTAACTTTAAATTGCATTTGGATTTGTGCCATAATTATTGCTCGGAAAACGACTACATTTCCGCTTTGGCAAAAGCCGCTCCCCATGCACGCTACTTGCATGTTTCCGATGCCAAAGAGGGCTATAATTTAAAAATAGTCAAAATGTCCGAAAACATGGTGATTGACATGGACTTTGCAAGCTACCTGGTATATTTCCCTGAAAACGCTAATTTTTTGCTGCTTGACAGGCAAAACCCAATTTATTTTTATGATGAACAACCCGCTAAAGAAGAAAAGAAGCGAAGCGAACAGATTACAGGTAAGGCAAATATTCAAGAGGATGTCATTTATGTTGATTACAACAGCTTATACGCTGGCTCAACCGAATTCGATAATGAAATTTTCACTTATCTCATTTCAGTTCCAGGATTAAATTTTGATGTTTTGGAAAGAGCAAAGCCGATCATCAGTTACTTAAGAGGAACTAAAAATTCAGATGGCAAATTATTAATGGACAAGATGGTGGCGAATACGCTGACTGGCATCGTTCATTTTCATGAAATTCCAGGTGAAGGAAGCCTTGATTTTGAGGCGAGTTTCAAAGCTTTAAATGAGAATGGTTTTTCGGGGTACGCATCCGTTGAGCTGTACCACCATGTAGCTTCATGGGAAAAAGCCCTGGCGGATAGTTTTAATCACTTGTCTCAATATGTTGAAGGAAATTAATAATTATGTCGTTGCGAGCGTACTGTGCGAAGCAATCTCCTGTTGCGAGGGGATTGCTTCGGGCGAAGAACAAGAGCGCCC
>CAZHLB010001305.1:0-1540 GCA_964533005.1 uncultured Saprospiraceae bacterium | reverse complement strand
GGATGCAGCAGCAGGAGGGGTTTTCGACGGTAAGGGTGAATGTGGACGTTGACCCGATGTGATTTTCAAAGGTCGCAAATTGCGACCTTTGAAATGAATCAGCTTCAAAGCTATTCTCAAACTTTTGCAGTCAATTTTTCTTCTCACCTACTTGAGAGTTCAAGGTGTCCAGCAAGGAACGCAGAAGTTTGATTTCATCCTCCTGCGCCTGGATTCTTGCCTCGTACAATTCAATCAATTTTTCCGGAAGGCTGTTAAAAACCAAGCCTCCGGCATTGTTTTCTTTCACCTCGTGAATGTTGAAGACGAGTTTTTCATCGAAGTTGACAATGTCCTGCGGGTCAACTTCCAAGACCTTCGCCGCCTTTTCAATCATCTCAAAGGAGAGCCTTGGTTTTCTTTCATGCTTGCTGTAATTGCTTTGCGTCATGCCTAATTCTTTTGCCAGGTCGTTTTGCTTGCGTCCTTTGATTTTTCTGATTTTGCTGAGGTTCTCGCCGAGATTCATAAAAGATTCCTTTAGGTGAATAATTTAGAACTTGGAGCGACTAAGATAGAACTTGCTTTTGCTTGGACGGAAATTTTTTGGCGGGGATTTTTGTGGCGCTTCGGCGATGGTGCCGGGCGGCAAGCTCAACTGACTTGTTTCATCTTTTTCACCCTTCAACTTCATGAAAAGCTTTTTCCTTTTTATCGTTTTTCTATCCCTTGTCCCTCTGACAGCAAGTTCCCAACACTACATCGGTCCGATTGATATCTGTTACGACAACTACGACGATGCTAAAGATGGTTTTACTGAGTATTTAAATTTGACTTCTGCCTCAAACCAACATTTTCACAGATTGTACAAAAAGACTTTCACAAATCCCGGATGCGACGCCAACCCTTACAAAACTGTCTTTTTCGATGATTTCGACGGAGACAAATTAAATGCGCAACGTTGGAGAAATGACAGCAATAATTTTCCTCCGCTGAACTTGATTAGAAGGTGCGACAATGAATTGGCTCATTTATCCTTACCTCAGAGTATAACAGTAAGTGGTGGCTATGCGCATCTGAAAACAGAAAAACTGGACAGCACTCTTACCTTTCGATGTGAAGACCCGGAAACACCTGGAAACATGGATACCATTACCGTTGAGAGAAAATTTTCCTGCGGTAGAATAATGTCACGGGCCGGACTTCCGGGCTCTCAAGGCTGCTTTCGACAAGGAAAATTTACTGTGCGAGCCAAAATCCCAGAAAATAATAATAATTCTACTGGAGCTTATTGGTTTTACGGTTGGGCAGCCGAGATTGATGTGGTCGAAGTTTGTCAACCTGACTGCAATGGAGAAATTCAATCCAATCGCCACCTTTGGATAGAAAACCCTGGTTTTGCTGCTTTTCAAACTTGTGATGGCGAATCAGACAACATGGATTATCCCAAAGACCATTATATAGGCAACATTTACGCATTTCACACTTATACGCTTGAATGGACGCCTACACTACCCTACAACAGAAAATCAAACATCATAAAGTATTGAAAACCAATTAA
>CAZHLB010001304.1:0-1542 GCA_964533005.1 uncultured Saprospiraceae bacterium | reverse complement strand
AGTACTAAACAGTCTAAACAGTTGCCAATTAACAATCAATAATTAGCAATCAACATTTCCGGCAAAACTAAACTTTTGGAAAGCTATGAAAATGGTGAGAAAAAAAAAGCCGCCCCCTCCACAAGGGCGGCAAAGCATAACGTGCTATAAAATTCACTTTGAGTTTTTGTTGCCCATTCTTTGAGGTAGATAGTTCAAGGAGCCAGAAGCTCCGTTAGGAAAGAAGTCAAAGGCGTTCAGGATAAAATTTGAAAATGGCTGAACGCCGAACTCATCGTGAATCATAAATCAAAAAACATTTTTGGTGAGGAGGTAAATTCGTTGCTGAGGTAGATGTCAATGGCACAAAAGTAGGTTCGGCGCTTGCCGGGCAGGGGTAATGAGGTCAAGCAATTCCTGTTAAATGGTAAACGTGCGAAAACGCCTGCGCTGAAATGGGGCGAAAGCGCTTTGCTCAACCTTGCAAACACAAAAATTGCCGGTCAGCCGCCCACTCGCCTACTTGCCTACTCACCTACTTGCCTACTTTTGCCGATGCTTCAATCTGTCGCAAAATTCATTTCCATTCTTTTTCACCCGCTGCTGGTTTTGACCTACATGCTTATCCTGCTTCTGCTGGTCAATCCTTACCAATTTGGTTCGTACAGCATCGTCGAGCAGTGGAAGCTGGTGCTGCTGGTTTTCCTGTCCACTTTCGTGATGCCGATGTTCGCCGTCGTGTTGATGCGCACGCTGAACATGGTCAAAACCATAGAGCTGCACGACCGGCAAGACCGTATCATCCCGTACATCATCACCGGGGTTTTTTACCTGTGGATGTTCATCAATTTCAAGCACAACCAACTCATTCCCAAGCCGTTGACCATCACCATGCTTGGGGCGACCATCGCCTTGTTCATCGCCTTTTTCTTCAATAATTTCTCGAAAATCAGCGCCCATGCGGTAGGGATGGGCGGCTTGGTAGGCATGGCAGTGTTGAATTCCCTGTTCTTCAATTTCGACACTTTTACTTTGAATCTTGGCGTCGGCGCTTTTGAAGTCAGCACCAATTTCGTGGTGATGGCGACGCTCTTGCTGGCGGGAATCGTGTTGACAGCTCGCCTGCTGCTGGAAGCGCACTCGCAGGGGCAACTTTACGGCGGGTTTGCGGCGGGTTTTTTGGCGCAATTCATTGCGCTTTGGGTATTGGGCAAATGAGGCTTCATCCATCTACCACTTCGACAGACCATGCTTCTGCTTTTTCTGCAAAAAGCGCCTTCGTTTTTTCCCAGGTAGTTTTAAAAAGTTCCGACTTCCTGTAGGCTTCGAGCGCCTGCTCGTCCTGCCAATGGCTGAGGGTGAAAAGCACATTTCGCCGCTTCACGTCTCGCAATAATTCCAGGTGCAGGTTGCCGGGAAAGGCTCGGATTTGGGCTTTGCTGTTTTCAAAAATGGCGAGAAAATCAGGGATTACTTCTTCCCGGAAGGTCAGTTTCACGATGCGTTTTATCATTCTTCAATTTTTGTCGAAAGCTTACAGGTAGAATTAACCTGGTGGGTGGG
>CAZHLB010001303.1:0-1549 GCA_964533005.1 uncultured Saprospiraceae bacterium | reverse complement strand
CCAGTTTGGCGGTCTGTGTTCCACCGCCAAACTGGAGTTTGGCGACACGGTTTCACTCAGACGCCACATGAGCCTTTTTTTTAATCAAAACCGTTACCTGATATGAATATCCGCTTCATCCTGACTGGTTCTTTTTTCGCTGCTTGCCTGTCTGCTGGCTTTTCCCAAAACGACAGCTTGCCGCCCGACTTCACTATCAAAGGCGTCGCCATCGGCATCAGCAGCCCCGAAATGATTGACCAAATGATGGTCACCATGCCCGGCGTCGGCAGCAATGCCAAAGACATGCTCACCGAGCAAAGCGTCAAGCCGTACATCATGCCGCCCCGCAAAGCAGACGGCAGCGCCAATGCAGCAACCTACACCATCGCTTCCTGCCTGGAATTTTACACCAATTTCGAAAGGAACTACAAGCTGAATCTCAGCCCCGATTTCATCTCGCTCAACCTGGCGAAGGAGGGCAATCCCGACCTGAAAAATGCCCTGCGCTTCCTCGTGACCGACGGAACGGTAAGCGCCGACATCATGCCTTACGATTCGCCGAGCATCCCTCGTAGCGTTTTCGCAACGGACAAGTATAAGGCAATCAATTACTTGCAAATTTTCAGGGAGACGAGCAAGGAGCGGCAAAAGGTCTTCGAGACGCAAAAAGCCCTTTTGCGTGGCAACCCGGTGATTGTGGAAATGCGCATTCCCGACAACTTCGAGCAATTGCAAAAGATCCGTTTTTGGACTTCGCTCGGCGAGAAAGGCGACAAAATGGCTCCGTTTCTCGTGGTTGGTTACAACCAGGAATTGGAAGCTTTTGAAGTTTTGAGCACGTGGGGAAGAGAGTGGGGGAGCAACGGCTACCTCTGGCTGGACTTCGATGATTTTGGGGAGATGGCGCAGAATGGGTATGTTCTTGTGCCTCAGTGAGATACCAACGCAGGGAGGTTTTGAACCCTGCTGGGGTTCGCAGAAATAAAAAAGGCAAAAGCGGGACACCCGCTTTTGCCTTTTTAGTTTGAATTAGGATGCGTAGGATTTTCAAGGATATTAAGGATTGGGACGGAACGTCCCAATCCTTAATATCCTTGAAAATCCTACGCATCCTAATTCAAAATTATTTGGCGCTTCTGTCTTCTTGCCAAACCCCGAAAATATTCTTGTCCGGGTCAGTAAAATAAGCGAGCCAGCCGACGCCCGGCACCGCCATTTTTGGCAAAACAATCACGCCGCCATGCCCTTCGATGGTTCGAATGGCTTCATCAATGTTGTTTACTTGAATGGAATTAGCGACCGGTTGCTGCGGGTGCTTTTTTTGCATGATAGCGCCGTTGATGCCTGGCTCGCTGTCGTTTCCAGTGATTGCCAGCCAATAGCCTTCGTCTCCGAATTGCTGGAATTGCCAGCCAAAAACGTCACCGTAAAATTTCAAGGATGCCTCCGGATTATCGGAGGGAATCTCAAAGTGGACTACTCTCATATCGTTTGGTGATTTGGTGATTTGGTGATTTGGTGGGTGGGACATTGGACATTGGATGTGCAACGTCCAATGTCCCACCCA
>CAZHLB010001302.1:0-1550 GCA_964533005.1 uncultured Saprospiraceae bacterium | reverse complement strand
ATTGCGCGGGTCAACGATGATTTTGCCGACGTGCTCGGAGTTTTTCAGCCCCGTGTTCGTCCAGCTTTTGCCGCCGTCCATGCTTTTGTAAACGCCGTCGCCGTAGGCAACGGAGCGCTGGTTGTTGTTTTCACCCGTGCCGACCCAAAGCACGTTCGGGTTGTTCGGGTCCATCGTGATGCAACCGATTGAGTACGAACCTTCTCCGTCAAAAATCGGCTCGAAAGTGGTGCCTGCATTCACCGTTTTCCAGACGCCGCCGCTGGCGCTGGCAACGTAGTAAATGCTGCGATTTTTTGGATGCACCGCAAAATCGCCGATGCGCCCGGAAGTCACTGCGGGACCCACGCTGCGCCAGGTCAAGCCGCCCAAACCGAGGGTATCGAGCAAATGTTTTTGCTCGATTTTAAGCTCGTCGGAGGCTTTGCCTTTTTTGACTTGGGAAAAAACAGGAGAGGAAAAAAGCATGGCGATTGCCATGACTAAGAAGTGAGCATTTTTCATGATTTCGATAAGTTTGGTTAAGGCTGGAAAGGTAGAGAAAGGTTTTTTTTTTTCAGGCAAAATGGAAAGGATAAGCGTTCAAAAATCCCCCGTTCAGGGTTACGTTCAACCGTGCCGCCAAACTCCAGTTTGGCGGCGAGGAACACACCGCCAAACTGGAGTTTGGCGGCACGGTTTACATCACCTTAATTGATACCGGAAGTCGCATATTTTAGCGCCGTTGGCAATGGTGCCCGACCTTATCATTTTTAGTCCTGCAATATTGGTCGTGATATAATCCACTTCGCATAATATGGAGGCAAATTGACCGCAATCATGCTTCTTGTATAATTTGCAAATTCCGCACTCCAATATGTTGACGCCATATCCCAAACCGAAGGTTTCTTTTTTATCGGTGATAATATTGGCGACAAAACTGCCGGGGTGAGCCAGGCGGCTTATTTTATCATTCAGGCGCTTGGAAAACCAGACAGCAAAGGGAGTTTGGATTATTTTGACCGGCAATCTTTTCAAAAAAAGCTGCCATTTGTTTTTCGGTCGGACATATTCGGTGGCTATATCCAGGCATAGTTTTTTGATGGTCTCATATTTTTCATTACGCTGATTTAGCACCATAATAAAAGCCAAAAAATAGGCTGCAATATCCAATCGCCTATCCATTGGATTTGCTGATTTTCGGGCAAAATCAATATCCGGTTGAATATGTGCATATTCATTTTCAATGGCGGAAATGAGCAACTCAACCGTGCCCGGATAATTTTTGACAACGCACTGGCGGAAATATTTTCGGTAAGGCTTCATAGTTCTACGTTTGCATTTGCTGCCACGAATTACACGGATTTTCACGGAAACGACATTGGCTCATGTAGCATCTGAATGAGACACCTGTCTGCAAGCCTGCAAGTCGCTTTGTCATTCTCGTAGAGAACCTCCACGTCCCAAGCGTGGAGGTTCTCTACGAGAATGACAAAGCGACTTGCAGGCTTGCAGCCAGGTGTTTCATTCAGACGCTACATGAGCCACGACATTCTTGAAAATCCGTACAA
>CAZHLB010001301.1:0-1551 GCA_964533005.1 uncultured Saprospiraceae bacterium | reverse complement strand
TGTGTGACGCCGCCAAACTGGAGTTTGGCGACACGGGAAAAAACAAAAGCCACCCCATGCGGAGTGGCTTTTTTTCATTCAAGCTTGATTTATGGACAAAGTCCTATTCGTCAATTTTCGACGGCGGCTTTGGCGTTGGCTTTTTTCGGAGCGCCATTTTTGCTGGCAGCCACCTGGAAAGCATGACCGAGCGTTGCCGTCAGCCTTTTCACCACCCGGTAAGGGTCGGCGTGGCTGGCAGGGCGGCGGTCTTCGAGGTAGCCTTTCCAATCCTTCGCCGTGCTGACGGGGATGCGGATGGAAGCGCCCCGGTCGCTGACACCCCAGGAAAATGTGTCAATGGATTGCGTTTCATGCAGACCCGTGAGGCGCATGTCGTTGTCCGAGCCGTAGTCGTGGATGTGCTCGTATTGGTAGTGCGAGAGTTTTTCAAAAATGGCGTCGAACAACTCCTTGCCGCCTTTGTCCCGCATTTCAGAAGTCGAAAAGTTCGTGTGCATGCCGGAGCCGTTCCAGTCGCCCTTGATGGGTTTTGGGTGAAACTCAACCAACACGCCATATTTCTCAGCCGTCCGGTGCAACAGGTAGCGAGCCACCCAGAGGTCGTCGCAGGCACGTTTGCCCTTGCCAAAAATCTGGAATTCCCACTGCCCCAAAAGCACTTCGGCGTTGATGCCGGTGATGTTCAAACCTGCGTCGAGGCAAAGGTCGAAATGCTCTTCGACAAGGTCTCTGCCCACGCAGTTGTTGAGACCGACCGAGCAATAATAGGGCCCCTGCGGACGGGGATAACCCTGCTTGGGAAAGCCGAGCGGCAAGCTGTCTTTGGTCAAAACGTACTCCTGCTCGAAGCCATACCAATAGTCTTCATCGTCTTCGAAAGTCGAACGGACGTTGGTTTCGTGCGGGGTGCCATCGGGGTTGAGCACTTCGCACATCACCAGGTAGGCATTTTTCCGACCCGGGTCGCCGTAAACGGAAACCGGCTTGAGCAAACAATCGGAAAAACGACCTTCTGCCTGTTGGGTCGAGCTGCCATCGAAAGCCCAGATGGGCAGGATTTTCAGGTCGCCGTGGAAAAAATCAAGGTCAATCACCTTGGTTTTGCTGCGGAGATTAGGTTCCGGCTTGTAGCCGTCCAGCCAGATGTACTCGAATTTGAACTTTGCCATAGTTGAAAAAGAATTTTTGTGAAAACCGGTGCGCCAAAAGCGAAAAACGGTCGTGCGACGCTGTCGCCTGACCGTTTTTCTTACTATTTGCTTTTGGATAGATTCACCTGGTTGAAAAATTTTGTGTGGCAAAGGTAGGCAATGCTGCCTGTTGGCTTCCCCGTCCGTGGGCTGACGTGGCGTCTGAAAACGCCTCGGCGAGAACCGCTCCCGAATTATCGCTTTTGGAAAAACCGATTCGCTGGCAAATATTTTCCCGGCTCTTCCTTTCGCCGCAAAAAAATCGCCTGACCTGATGCTGAAAATTTTTCCACCGGGGAGTTCAGACCTGTTGAGTAGTCTGCCCCAATTAACCTGACAAGTGCATTTAAGCTCGTCA
>CAZHLB010001300.1:0-1558 GCA_964533005.1 uncultured Saprospiraceae bacterium | reverse complement strand
ATCAACAATCATGTAATCATGTAATCATCAATCATTTAATCAAAAAAAGAGCGGCAGGAGTCACTTGGTTTTCTTCAAAAGACTGAAAGCCCCGGCGACCACGCCGAGCAGAAAAAAGACCATGATGAAGTTCCAGGGCATTCCTTGACCCAGCATTTTCAATTGTTTTTGACAGGTGAAAGCGCCACCGAACCATGCGCCGTGTGCAAGAAATTTTTGCCCGCCAGCGGCATCAGCGTCAGCGCCCGAAGGGTTGAAATGAAAGCCAGCGGCACACTCGCCAGAGATTTCAAAAACTCGAGCCGCCAAAATTCACGAGGAATGGACAGCGCAAACGAAGCCATGTTCCCGGCAAAAAGCGTCGCCCAAATCCACGCACCTTCGAGTTCAAAAGCCAATCCCGCTGCGGTTCCCAGCGCCAAAACGCCAGGCAAAACGAGGCGAGGTGGCAGCGCCATTTGCATGGTTTTGTTGAAAAAATCATAGTTCCCGTTTCGCACCAGCGCCAGCATTGCCGCACCTGCAAATCGCCTGCCGTAGCGATACTGCGCCGCCAGCCACCGCCCCCGTTGGCGGGCAAAAGCTTGGGCATTTTCAATTTTTTCATCAAAAACAATGGCGTCGGGAGCGTAGGCAATGCTCACGCCGAGTTGGGTGAATTTGAGTTCCAGTTCCTTATCGAAGCCGCCGAGGGCGTCCACCGTTTTCATCACTTTTTTGAAAAGCGAAAACTCGAAAGCCATGCCCGAACCCGCCAGCCTCGCCGACAGTCCAAGCGCCCGATGCCCCCGGCAAAGCAGGTGATTGTTCACCGCCTCGGAAGCTCCGTCGAGCAGGGAAAAATTCGAGCCGCCGTTTTTGGCAGCCCGGCAGCCTTGAACTGCCAGGCTACCTTTGTTCATCGTGTCGTTGATATGAGTTAGAAAATCGGGATGCGCATGGTTGTCGGCGTCGAGGATGACGGTAGCGTCGTAGCCTTCGCCAAGCTGCGCCAATGCTGCGTTGAGCGACTTGGATTTGGTGCTTTTTTCAAACTCGACGGGGACGATTTTTACCCGCTCATCTCTGAGTTGCCAGAGGGTTATCGGCTGCAAGCTGTCGGCAATCAGCACCACGTCGAAAAGCTCTTCCGGGTATTTTTGGCGAAGCGCAGCCCGCACCGTTCCGCCGATGACCGAGTCTTCTTTGTAGGCTGGAATGAGGACGGCGAAGCGGCGCAGTTTGCCTTCCGTTTTTTCCTTTCGGAGTTTGGGACGAAGCCTTTCCTTTTTGAAAAAATGCCCGGCGACGGCGAAAGTGAGTTGGTAAAAAACTGCCCAGGCGAGATAAGTGGTGAGAGCCAGTCCGAGGATGGTGAGCAAGACGTTCATAGTTCCAGTTGCGTTTGTTGGGAAGGCTCGACAAATGTGCAGGCGGGGGAAAAGGCGGGGCGGGCGATTTCGTTGTTTGGCGGGAATGCTTCTGAAATTGGCTGAAAAGCTGACAGTGAAATTCTTGTCGTGGGACGCGAGGAGGATGGGAACGCGGATGACGCGGATTGGGCGGATTTACACGGATT
>CAZHLB010001299.1:0-1559 GCA_964533005.1 uncultured Saprospiraceae bacterium | reverse complement strand
GAAAAATTTTCAATTTTTCAACTGAAACATCCAAAAACCACCTGTCAGCTTTTCGCCCAATTGCCAACCGACAAATGAAGCATCCCAAAAATTTTTCTCCAAAAACAACCTCTCTCTAAAAGTCTATTCCTCATGGCTTTCGAAACCGTCCAGCAAATCATCCGGGTAATCGAAGCGGCGCAGCCGCAAACGAAAGAAGAAATCGAGCAATTCCGCATCCAATACCTCGGCTCGAAAAACGTCATCAAGCCCCTTTTCGGGGAAATCAAAAACGTGCCCGCCGAGCGAAAAAAGGAGTACGGCGCACTCGTCAACTCGGCGAAAGAAGCGGCAGAGCGCAAGTTTGCTGAATTGCAGGAAGCCCTCGAAGCCTCCGCCTCCGACGCAACCGCCACCAATCTCGACCTCACCCGCCCCGGCGAACCGCTCGAAATTGGCTCTCGCCATCCCATCGCCACCACCCTCAACCGCATCGTGAACATCTTCCAGCGCATGGGTTTTGCCATCGCCGAGGGGCCCGACATCGAAGACGACTGGCACAATTTCACCGCCATGAATACGCCGGAAGACCACCCCGCCCGCGATATGCAGGACACTTTTTACCTGCAAGGCAGCACCGAAATGCTACTTCGCACCCACACCTCGCCCGTGCAGGCAAGGGTAATGACTTCGCAAAAACCACCTATTCGCATCATCGCACCCGGCAGGGTTTATCGCAACGAAACCATCAGCGCCCGCTCCCACGCTCAGTTTCACCAGGTGGAAGGGCTGTACGTGGACGAAGGCGTGAGCTTCGCCGACATGAAGCAGACGCTGATGTATTTCGCCCAGGAGATGTTCGGCACGCCGAAAATCCGCCTGCGCCCCAGCTACTTCCCGTTCACCGAGCCGAGCGCCGAAATGGACGTTTGGATTGGCTTGGACAATGAAAAAAACTACCGCCTGTCGAAAGGCACGGGCTGGTTGGAAATCCTGGGCTGCGGCATGGTTGACCCGGCGGTGCTGGAAATGTGCGGTATTGACTCATCGAAATACACGGGTTTTGCCTTCGGCATGGGCATCGAACGGCAGGCTTTGCGGCTTTACGACATTCCCGATATCCGGCTGTTTTTTGAGAATGACGTGCGGTTTTTGCGGCAGTTTCGGGCGGTGATTTGAAGCTTGCCGACTATCCGATGCCCGGAAAAAACGCATCCGGCAAATGCTTCACCGTCCATTCCAACTCATTTTTCATCAAAACCGAAACCACGTCGAAACGAATTTCCCACTCGTACCCGGTGGCTTGCATGTAGGCTGCCGCCGCCCTCGCCAGGTGGCGCTCTTTGGCTTTTGACACGAACTCCTCCGGTTGCCCGAAAAAATCATAGCTCCTCGTTTTTACCTCCACGAACACGAGCACCGAGCCGTCCCGTGCGATGATGTCCACCTCGGTGCGGCTAAAGCGCCAGTTGGTTTCCAGGATGTGAAAGCCCTGATTTTGAAGAAATTCTGCGGCGAGTTGCTCGCCACGTTTGCCGGTGTCGAGGTGTTTTGCCATTGTGTTTTTACGCTTCGGAGAG
>CAZHLB010001298.1:0-1562 GCA_964533005.1 uncultured Saprospiraceae bacterium | reverse complement strand
ATCGCTCCCCTGTAAAGGCGAATTGGATTTCCTATTGTGTCCTATGTGTCTATGTGTTAAAAAAAGGCAAAACGATTTTGATGAAAAAAGTAAACAACAAAGAAATCTGGTTCATCACCGGCAGCCAGCATCTGTACGGGACGGAGGTTTTGAAGCAAGTTGCGCAGCACTCCGAAACCATCGTGAAGGGGCTGAACGAGGACGCCAACCTGCTGGTGTCGCTCAAATACAAGGACGTGGTGAAAACCCCCGACGAAATCCTGCAAACCTGCATTGCGGCGAATGCCGACGAAAAGTGCATCGGCGTGGTCGTCTGGATGCACACTTTCTCTCCCGCCAAAATGTGGATTCGGGGTTTGTCGAGCCTTCGCAAACCGCTCTGCCACCTGCACACGCAGTTCAATGCGGAAATCCCTTGGGCAAGCATTGACATGGACTTTATGAACCTGAACCAGGCGGCGCACGGCGACCGAGAATTTGGGCATATCATGTCGAGAATGCGGAAAAAGCGGAAAATCGTGGTGGGGCATTGGCAGAGCCAGTCCGTGCAGCAAAAGCTGGCAGTTTGGTCAAGGGTGGCAATGGGCTGGCACGAACTGCAAACTCTGAAATTGGCACGCATCGGCGACAATATGCGGGAAGTGGCAGTGACCGAAGGCGACAAGGTGGAGGCTCAAATCCGCTTCGGTTTTTCGGTCAATGGCTACGATACGACCGATGTTTTGAAGCACCTGACTGGCGCAACGAGCGGCGAAGTGGCGGCATTGCTGGCGACTTACGAAAGCGAGTACAATTTGACCGCTTCGCTGAAAACGGGCGGTGAAAAACGGGAGTCGCTCGTGGAGGCAGCCCGCATCGAATTGGCTTTGCGCAGCTTTTTGGAAGGCGGCGGCTTCGGCGCATTCACCGATACTTTTGAAAACCTCGGCGAGTTCAAGCAACTGCCGGGCATTGCCGTGCAGCGCCTGATGATGGACGGCTACGGCTTCGGGGCGGAGGGCGACTGGAAGACGGCGGCTTTGTTGCGCAGCATGAAAATGATGGCGCAGGGGTTGAACGGCGGCACTTCTTTCATGGAGGACTACACCTACCATTTCACGCCGGAAAAATCATACGTGCTGGGTTCGCACATGCTGGAAATCTGCCCCAGCATTGCGGCGCACAAGCCTTCCTGCGAGATTCACCCGCTCGGCATCGGCGGCAAAGCTGACCCGGTGCGACTGGTTTTCGATAGCGCAACAGGCCCGGCGCTCAATGCTTCGCTGGTGGACATGGGCAACCGTTTCCGGCTTTTGGTGAACGAGGTGGAGAGTGTTTCGCCAGAAAAGAAATTGCCAAAATTGCCCGTCGCAAGGGTGCTTTGGGATGCAAAACCGAACCTCGAAACCGCCGCTACCGCCTGGATTTTGGCGGGTGGGGCGCACCACACGGTCTATACCCAAGCCCTGACTACGGAGTATTTGGAGGACTTTGCCGACATGACGGGCATCGAAATCGTCGTCATTGACGAACAGACGAACATCCGTGATTTCAAAAACCAGCTCAATGCGAATGAGGTGTAC
>CAZHLB010001297.1:0-1571 GCA_964533005.1 uncultured Saprospiraceae bacterium | reverse complement strand
CAAAGCGACTTGCAGACTTGCAGACAGGTGTTTCACGCAGACGCCACATGAGCCACCTTTTTGTGATGAAATTACTACCAACAGCTGCCGCCGCCTCGGCAATCATCATGTTTCAACTCGCCCAATGCGCCGCCCCTAGCCAGCGCAAAACACTGTCGGAGATGGAAAAAACCGAATACCTCGAAAAGGGAAAAACAATTGCCGGAGCAACCTTCGCCGCATTGAGCAGCCGCTTGACAGCAGCGTTGGAAGAAGGCGGCGTCGCTAATGCCGTGCAATATTGCAACCTCGTGGCGTTGCCGCTGACCGATAGTTTGTCGAAGGAAAACAACGCCGTCATCCGCCGCACCAGCCTCCAATTGCGCAACCTGCAAAATGCCCCGTCCGATTGGGAGCAAATCTTATTGCATGATTATCAAGCCAATGCGCAGGCGGGCAAGGAAATAAAACCTACGGTGCAATTGCTCGAAGACAGCTCTGTTGCCTTTGCCGCACCCATCCTGGCGGCGCCTTTGTGTCTGAAATGTCATGGTAAAACCGGAGAAACAATGACGGCGGCGGACTATTCAATCATTCAAAAACTATATCCGCAAGACCAGGCAACCGGCTATTCGGAGGGGGATTTGCGGGGAATGTGGAGCATTACTTTTAAATAAAATGATGACTTATTACCCCTCCACCTTTTTCAAAAACCCCTCTTTGTAAATCCGCCCAATCGGAATCTCCAACTCCCCGATTTCCACGTCATGCGCCGTATATGCCGTGATTTTATTTTTAGCGACGATGAATGATTTATGCACCTGGATAAAGCGGTCTTCGGGCAGGTTTTTGAAAAAATTGCCGATGGAAATTTTGGTGATAATTTTCTGCGTGGGCAGCACGATTTTGACGTAGTCTTTCACCCCTTCCACATAAAGAATATCGTCCAGGGCAACTTTGATGGTTTTGCGGTCGGCTTTGACAAATATGCAGGCAGCGGCATCGTTCGGGGCGGCGGCGGGAGGGTGCGCCAGCTTAAGTTCCAGAAATTTATCAATGGCTTTGACGAAGCGTTTAAATGGAATAGGCTTCACCAAATAATCGAGCACGTTTAATTCAAAACCTTCGACGGCATATTCCCGGTAGGCAGTGGTGATGATAATTTCAGGCTTATGCTGAATGGATTCGATGAGTTCCAATCCAGTGATTTCAGGCATTTCGATGTCGAGAAAAAGCAGGTCGGGTTGGAGGCGTTTGATTTGTTCAAGCGCCTCGACCGGCTCAGTTGACTTGCCGCAGACCTCGAATTGGCTGAACTTCGACAAATGCTGCTCGATGACATTCAGCGCCAGCGGCTCGTCGTCCACGATATAGCATTTATACTTTTTCATTCCTGAAATTAATTTCCAGCCGGAGGCTGTACATATCCGACTGGTCGCTGATGTTCAATTGATGCCGGTTCGGATAAAGCAAAGCAAGCCGTTGCCGTATGTTTTCCAACCCGACGCCTCCATTTATCAGGCTGTTTTCTTTCTTCCTTTTTTTGCTGTTCGATAATTCAAAGACGAGTTTTTTGTCGTCTGCAAATAGCT
>CAZHLB010001296.1:0-1573 GCA_964533005.1 uncultured Saprospiraceae bacterium | reverse complement strand
AGGGGTCTTTTTCAAGCATTTTCACCTGGGCAAGCTCCTTTTCGGCGGCAGCAAAATTGCCTTTGCCGCTGAACGCCATGCCCCTTGCGTAGTGCAAAACGGAGGTAGGATATTTCAAATCTGCGGCAGGCATCGGCTCTTTCAGAATCTCATCCCAGTCGGCAAATTTCACCTGGATAAACCAGGGAATGGACAGGTAATGCTGCAAAGTCGCCAGGTCGGGCAGGCGCATCAGTTCCTTGTTCACGACGTGTTCAGCCATGTAGCGGGCGGCTCGGAGCGACTTTTTTCCATTGCCTTCAAGGGCGGCGCAGGCGGCGAGAAAGTGCAGATTATGAGGATAATACACGAGCGGATAGACCCCGGCGTCGTGGCAGGCTTCGACGTAGTTGCTGTCTCTTTGCGATGCCCATTCGTTGACCAAAGTGCCGTCGTGATAGTGCCCCGTGTTGATGTAAGTATGCGACGGCATGTGAACCAGGTGACCGCTGCCTTTGACCAGGGTGCGCAAGGAATTGGCGTAGGGCAGCGCCCGTTCCGGGTTGCCGCTCGCCTCCGTGGCGTGGATGTAGAGGTGGCAAGCTTGCGGGTGGTTGGGATTTTTTTTCAAAATGCCCTCGATGATGCCGACGATTTCAGGCGTCCAGGCTTTCGGCTCGCCCGTTCTTTCCCACAAATCCCAGGGATGCAAATCCATCAAGGCTTCGGCGGACATGGCAGCAATTTCGAGGTCGTCGGGAAACTGGCGATGCGCCTCTTTCAAAGCCTCGGCGTAGGCTCGGTAAAATGGCTGGGCGTCTTCTTCCAGCGTCTTCGGGTAGCGCTTCGACAGGGCGGCGATGAGCGCCTTTTCTTTTGGCGAACAATTGCCGGAAAGCATTCGGGCTTTGGCGACCGCTTCGTTGGCTTCGGGCAGCACGTTCACGTCCATCGGCGCATTGTAATTGGGGCCCAAAACGTAGCCCAAACCCCAAAAACACATCGCACAATCAGGGTCTTGGCGGGCAGCTTCCTTGAACGACCTTGCAGCTTCGCCGTGATTGAAACCGTAGGACAAAATCAGCCCCTGGTCAAAGTATTTCTGCGCCGCTTTGGATTTGGTGGTGATGGGGTAGGTGAAGTTTTCCGTCAGCCCGGCGAACAGCGGCGTCAGCGTTCCGTCGAAGCCGGGTGGCGTGTTCAAAACGACCGTTTTTGGAGCGCAAAAACTGACGGGCGGCGGGTTGTTGCTGCTGGTTTTTGTTTTCATCGGCTGCCGTTGGCAAGCAAAAACGAGTAGGAGACAAGTCAGGAAAAAAGATTGCTGTTTCATTTGGATTTGATTTTTGATTAAAGAAATGCATAGTCGAAGTGAGTTTGCGGGCAGGACGAATTTAGGCGGTAACTTCGAGTTACCGCCTAAATTACCGCCCGTTTTTTTCAGTCCTGTCAGCAATTTCAGTGCTGACAGGACTTGCAGGTAGTGCCAAATTGCGAGTGGTTCTTCGACGCTGAGATACGCTGATTTTTTATTATTTACGCTGAAAGCGACCTAAAAAATCATAAAAAATCAGCGTCTCTCAGCGTCGAAGAA
>CAZHLB010001295.1:0-1573 GCA_964533005.1 uncultured Saprospiraceae bacterium | reverse complement strand
AATGGAAATTGCCCTGCGGCGGCAGGCGCTCGACGAGATTTTCGGGCAACTGAAAAAAGCCAAAACCGGCAATCATTCCACCAAGCACGAAGGCAAGGGCGACGAGTACACTTCCGAACTGCGACCCTATGAATTTGGCGACAACCTGGAATCCATCGCCGTCTCAGAAAGCATTCGCAACTCGCACATCAATCACGGCATCGAAGATTTCAAGCTGACGCACGAAGACCTGGAAGTGCAGGAATCTTTGTACCAAAGCCAAACCAGCACCGTGCTGATGATTGATATTTCGCACTCGATGATTTTATACGGCGAAGACCGCATCACGCCTGCCAAAAAAGTGGCGCTCGCCCTGTCCGAACTCATCACCACCCGCTACCCAAAGGACACGCTCGATCTGCTCGTTTTTGGCGACGACGCCTGGGAAATTGAAATCAAAGACCTGCCGTACCTGCAAGTCGGCCCCTACCACACCAACACCGTCGCCGGTCTTGAACTGGCGATGGACTTGCTGAAAAAGCGGCGCAACCCGAACAAACAGATTTTCATGATTACCGACGGCAAGCCTACCTGCATCAGAAAAGGCAAGCAGTACTACAAAAACAGCTTCGGCTTAGACCGCCAAATCGTGAGCCGCACCCTGACGCTCGCCGTGAAATGCCGGAAATTGGGCATCCCCATCACCACTTTTATGATTGCAAGGGACGCCTACTTAGTGCGCTTCGTTGACCAATTCACCAAAGCCAACAACGGCAAGGCTTTTTACAGCGGCTTGCAAGGTTTGGGTGAGTTCATTTTCTTGGATTACAAGGACAACAAGCGGAGGAGAAAATGATGAATGGTGATTGGTGAATGAAAAAAGCCCCGGTTGGAAATCAATCGGGGCTTTTTTCATTCATAATTCATCATCCCTTCAAATAAAAAGGGGAAGTGAGCGCCAGGTATTCTTCTGTCCATTGGTTGGAATTTTCCGGGTGGATGACAAGGACGTCTTTTTCCGCAGGGGCAATTTTTCGCTCGAATTGAAGCAGCAACCGCTCGACTGCTTTGCCGGGAAAGGCTTTCACCTCTGTGATTTTTGTGCAATAAAGATGGTAGCCGCTCGCCAATTCTTTGAAACGCAAGCCTTCCAGGTGCGGCAAAATCAGGCAAAACCTGCCGGTTTCTTTGAGCAAAGTGCGGGCAGCATTGAGCAAGTCGCCATGCGGCAGCTTGACGGTATGACGTACGGAGAGCTTGTCCTGGCTGCTGGAAAACGTGCCGCCGGAAAAAAACGGCGGGTTGCTCACGATGAGGTCGTAGTGCTGAGGAGCGGTTTTTGAAAAATCCTGGATGGACTGGTGAAAGGCTTGCAGGCGCTCGCTCCACGGGCTTTGGCTCATGTTTTCGACGGCTTGAGAATAGGCTGCTTCGTCAATTTCGACGGCATGAATTTGCGCTTCCGGCGCTCGTTGCGCCAGCATGATGGCAATCAAGCCGGAACCGGTGCCCACGTCGAGGATGGTTTCAGCGGCGGAAACGTCCGCCCAAGCGCCAAGCAGCACGCCGTCCGTGCCCACTTTCATGGCGCAGC
>CAZHLB010001294.1:0-1575 GCA_964533005.1 uncultured Saprospiraceae bacterium | reverse complement strand
ACATCGCAAATACTGCCTTCTTCCATTCCATCAACAATCATGTAATCATGTAATCATCAATCATTTAATCCAACTTTCATCTTCTGAGTGACTTCGCTTCAGCGGCTCGTCTCAGAGAAATTTCACCAAAATAAGACTCACCATGAAAAGCATTTTACTTGCCCTTTCCTGCCTTTTTCTGTTTTCCACCGCCACTTTCGCCCAGTACAAAGAAGCGCCGAACGGCTTCGCTTTCCGCTGGACGTACAGCAAATTCAACCCTGGAGCTGTCGTCCTCGCTTCCGACAAAACTGGCTACGGCTCCGGCGCTGAATTGATGTACGTGCGTCACCTGGGAAGATTTCTCAACCTCGGCTTCCCACTAAAGGTCGCCAAAATTGATTTTCCGGGATTTGCGGAAGACGGCTCCGGGCTTCGTTCGGAAGAATTGCTCGGCAGCCTCGACGCCTTGCTTCACCTGAAATTTTTCAAGCCGGACAACCTTTTCTACCCCTACCTGCTCGGTGGCGCAGGCGTCATGGCGGAGATTGACAACGACTGGAAAATGCACCCGGAATTCCCGGTGGGCTTGGGTTTGAACGTGCGTATTGCCCCGCATTTTTACCTGAACGCCCAAACGCAATACCGTTGGAATCTCACCGACAACCGTGACCAATTCCAGCATTCGGCTGGCATCTGGCTGATTTTGGGCGGCTACGAAGAACCAGAACCCATCGTCCTCGATGCCGACAAAGACGGCGTCCCCGATGAAAAAGACCAGTGCCCCAACGAGCCGGGAACTGCCGCCCTGCAAGGCTGTCCCGACACTGACGGCGACGGCGTGGTGGACAAATTTGACGACTGCCCGACCGAAGCCGGTTTGGCAGAAATGCGTGGCTGCCCCGACAAAGACAAAGACGACGACGGCATCGCTGACGACCAAGACCGCTGCCCCGACCAGCCCGGCACCGCCGCCACCGCCGGCTGCCCCGACCGGGACGGCGACGGCATCGCAGATAAAAATGACTTGTGCCCCGACGCTGCCGGTTCCCACGAATACATGGGCTGCCCCGACACCGACGGCGATGGCGTTGTGGACGTTCACGATTTGTGCCCGACCACGCCGGGCCCCGAGTCAAACAAGGGTTGCCCTGAATTGAAACCGGAAGAAAAACAGGTGCTTGAATTTGCCATGAAAGCCGTCCAGTTCGAGACGGGAAGCGCCAAGTTGCTGCTTGAATCGCATAAAATCCTGGATGAAATTGCTGCCCTGCTGAAAAAATATGCCGACCACAAAATGCGCATCAGCGGGCACACGGACAGCATCGGCGAGGCTGCGCTCAACCAAAAATTATCGGAGGAGCGTGCAAAAACCTGCTACTTCTACCTTGCAAACAAAGGCATTGCCACTGAGCGAATGAGCTACAAAGGCTTCGGCGAGTCGCAACCGATTGGCGACAATCGCTACGCAGCGGGTAGAGATAAAAACCGGCGGGTAGAATTTGAGATGTACGTCAAATCTGAGTGACCCCATTTGGAGAGAAAAAAAATTGGGATGCTTCACCAAACACGCATTTTTTGAAAACACATAGTCAC
>CAZHLB010001293.1:0-1582 GCA_964533005.1 uncultured Saprospiraceae bacterium | reverse complement strand
TAAAGGGCGACCTCGTTTTGCTCACGAAAGAAGGCATTTTGAAAGGCGGCGAAACCGGCGAAATCATTCTTCCCGGCAAACCCGGCGAAAGTCTTTTGCTGAAAAACATCCACCTGCCCGCCGACCACGACACCCACATGCCGCCCGAAGGCAAGAAGCAACTGACCGAATTGGAGAAAAAACTGCTCGAATGGTGGGTGCAAACAGGCGCTCCTTTCGACAAAAAAATTGCCGGGAGCAACCTGCCCGCAGACTTGCGGACGGCTTTGGAGGAAAAATTTCAGGCAGCCACCAGCCCGCTCGCCGCCTTGAAACTCGACCCAGTGAGCGAGGGCGCTTTGCAAAACTTGCGCAAGGATGGCGTCGCAATTTTCCCGGTGGCGACAGGCAGCCCGTTTTTGCTGGTCTCGCTGGCGCACCGGGAGGATTTGTCGGCGGCGGATTTCAAAAAATTGAAAAAGGTCAGCAAGAACATCGTCCAGCTTGACCTGCGCAATTCCAACACGGACGACAAGTTGCTGGCAGAAGTCAAAAACTTCCCCCACCTCAACCGCCTGCACCTCGACCAAACCGCCGTGACCGACGCCGGGTTAGCTCACCTGAACAACCTGCCATTTTTGGAGTACCTGAATTTGTACAAAACCCAGGTGACCGACGCCGGGCTTGCCCAACTGAAAGGCTTGAAAAATCTGAAGTCCGCCTATTTCTGGCAAACAGGAGTCAGCGAAAAAGGCATCGCAGTCCTCGCCGCCTCCCTGCCGCAGGCAGCTTTCAACAAAGGCATCGAAAACGACACGCTTTTTGGCGAGGTGCAACTGTTGCCGCCCACCCTGACGGCGAGCAAAGAGTTGTTTGACGACACGTTGCAGGTGGCGCTGGCGACCAATTTCAGCAAAGCCAAAATCCACTTCACCCTCAACGGAAGTGACCCCGATAGCACATCGGCTATCTATGAAAAGCCTTTGATTTTGGATGCTTCGGCGGAATTGAAAGCGATCGCAAAAGCGGCTGGCTGGAAAACGAGCGACGCCGTTTCGAGACAATTTTTCAAGGTAAAATACAAGCCGCAGGAAATCACCCTCGCCCAAAAACCCGACCCGAAATACGCAGGCGAAGGCGGCAAAACCCTGGGCGATTTCAAACGTGGAACGCTCAGTTTCGGGCAAGGCGGCTGGATTGCCTATCAAGGCAAGCACTTAATCGCAACGATTGATTTGGGAAAAACTGCGCCGGTCTCGAAAGTGACCGTCGGCTCGCTGGAAAACACTGGCGGTTGGATTTTCTTTCCAAAAGGCTTGAAAATACTGGCTTCGACGGATGGCAAGAATTTCAAATCGGTCAAGCAAACCGCCTATCCCATCGCCAAAGAGCAGACACAGCCTTCGATTAAAAATTTCACCGCAGGCTTTGAACCTATCCAGGCTCGCTACGTGAAATTGGAGGTGCAAAGCGTTTTGAAAAACCCCGCCTGGCATCCCAACAAAGGCGAACCGTGCTGGATTTTCGTGGATGAGGTTTTGGTAGAGTAGTTGAGGCTGTATCATAAGTCGTTAGGCACGTCTGCAAGTCGCTTTTGTCATCC
>CAZHLB010001292.1:0-1584 GCA_964533005.1 uncultured Saprospiraceae bacterium | reverse complement strand
GATGGCAGGATGTTCGATGTCCCGGGACATCGAACATCCTGCCATCTGCCAGTCCATCAACAATCATGTAATCATGTAATCATCAATCATTTAATCAGTCTCGTGCGACCCGAATCCACGTTAAAAAAAAAGATGGCTCGCCAGGCGGCGAGCCATCTTTTTTTAACGAAATCGTTTTTTAATGAAAGAAAGAAAGGAAGAAATAACGCAGTAACTCAGGCAAAGAGGTCTTCAGCAGTAATTTGAAAATCAGGCAGGGCAGGTGCGCCGCTGCAAATGGTTTTGCCTCTGCAGACAGTCACGTCATCGGGCGAAGTGAAAACGTAAACTTGTTTGGCGTACGGGTAAATGTTCCAAACGACCCGGACGCCAACCCTGAAATATTCTTCTGTTTTCGCAGTGACGTCCTCCGCTTTATCGCTGGGCGAAATCACTTCCGCCACCCACGGTGGAATTTGTTTTTCTCCTTTTCGCATCAAGGGCATTTGTGCAGCCGTGTAAATGGCGAGGTCAGGTTTGCGAAACTGCTTGGGGGCAGTGTCCATGTTACCTTCCGAAGTGAAGGTTCCGCCTTCTTGAAAAGTCTTGGTTTTGATAAAAAGCCGGAGCAAAATGTCTTGCAAAAAGAATTGTTGTTGGTTCATACTTTCTGTTTTTTCAACGATGCCGTTGTTCCATTCATACTTGAAGCCATCTTCCCGGTTGGCGTATTCTTGAAGAAATTCCTCCTTTGAAATGAGCCGAGGCTGCTGCCGGACGACTTGCCTTTTACTCGGAGCTTGTGCTGTTTCTACAATCATTGCTTTTCTTTTTTTGCAAAAATAGACTTTTGCCCCTACAAACTTCAACCACTTCCATGCATCGCTACCAACAGATTTTTGAAAACAACCGCCTTTGGGTCGCCTCCAAACTGGCGCAAGACAAGGACTTTTTCGAGCGCCTCGCCGCCGACCAACAGCCTGATTTTTTATACATAGGCTGTTCGGACAGCCGTGTTCCCGCCAACGAAATCATGGGGCTGGAGCCTGGAGAAGTCTTCGTTCACCGCAACGTGGCGAACCTGGTGGTCAACACGGATTTAAACGTGCAGTCGGTGATTGATTTTGCCGTGAAACACTTGCAAGTGCGCTTCATCGTGGTCTGCGGGCACTACGGCTGCGGCGGCGTCAAAGCTGCGATGCAGCCGAAAGACCTGGGTTTGCTCAATCCCTGGCTGCGCAACATCCGCGACGTGTACCGCTTGCACCAAGATGAATTAGACGCCCTCTCCGATGAAAAATGCCGCTTCAACCGCCTGGTCGAGCTGAATGTGCGGGAGCAGTGCATCAACGTGGTCAAAATCGCCTCGGTGCAAAAACGCTACTATTCGGAAGGCTTCCCTACCGTGCATGGCTGGGTCTATGACTTGCACAATGGGCTGCTGAAAGACCTGAACCTGGACATGGAAGACGAAATAGCTAAAATCAGGAAGATTTATGACCTGCAAGGGAGATAGGTGATTGGGGATTGGTGACAGGTTATTTGGCAGCCCAAAAACCACTCACCAGACATTTTTTTAAAAAATAAAAACAAGCCAATATAAAT
>CAZHLB010001291.1:0-1585 GCA_964533005.1 uncultured Saprospiraceae bacterium | reverse complement strand
GTTGCAACGTGCGTGTTGCAACGACGGGTCTTTCCAAGATGACAAAGGCGGCAGGCACGAGGCAGCAGGAGGGATGTGTTTTCAAATAAAACCGCAACATGAATACGGATTTTCTCAATCAACTCGGTCTCCACGAAACCAACCCCGGCACCAGCACCGGCTTGACCGACCACGCCTCCGCCGAACTTCTCAAAAGCTATTCCCCAGTGGACGGCAACCTCATCGGCAGCGTCACTCAAACCACGCCGGAGCAGTACGAACAAGTCATACAAACCGCCCTCGAAGCCTTCCATTCCTGGCGGGAAATTCCCGCCCCGAAGCGGGGCGAAATCGTCCGGCAATACGGTGAAGAACTGCGCAAATTCAAAGACCCGCTCGGCAGGCTCGTCAGCTACGAAATGGGCAAGAGCTTGCAAGAAGGCTGGGGCGAGGTGCAGGAAATGATTGACATCTGTGATTTTGCCGTCGGCTTGAGCAGGCAGCTCTACGGTTTGTCCATGCACTCCGAAAGACCGCAGCACCGGATGTATGAGCAGTGGCATCCGCTCGGCGTGGTGGGCATTATTTCGGCGTTCAATTTCCCGGTGGCGGTTTGGTCGTGGAATGCAATGCTGGCGCTGGTTTGCGGCGACGTTTGCGTGTGGAAACCTTCAGAAAAAACGCCCCTTTGCGGCGTCGCCTGCCAGAATATTTTGAAGAAAGTGTTGCGGGACAACGACATCCCGGAAGGCGTTTCCTGCCTCATCAACGGCGACTACCGGGTCGGGGAAATGCTCACAAAAGACGCCCGTGTGCCGCTCATTTCCGCCACCGGCTCGACCCGGATGGGCAAGATTGTCGGGCAAACCGTCGCCGGGCGCCTCGGTCGCACCTTGCTCGAATTGGGCGGAAACAATGCCATCATCGTCACCCCCACCGCCGACCTGAACGTGGTTTTGACCGGCGCACTGTTCGGCGCAGTCGGCACCTGCGGGCAGCGTTGCACCAGCACCCGGCGACTCATCGTGCATGAAAGCATCTTCGACGAGGTGAAAAACAAGTTAGCCAAAGCCTACACCCAGCTTCGCATCGGCAACCCGTTGGATGAAAAAATCCACGTGGGACCCCTGATTGACAAGGCTGCGGTGGACGCCTACCTCTGGGCAATCCAGCGGGTGAAAATCGAAGGCGGCAAGTTCCTGGTGGAAGGCGGATTGCTCGATGGCGAGGCATTTCGAAGCGGTTGCTACGTCAAACCTTGCATCGCCGAAGCCAAGCCGGAGATGGATATCGTGCAGCACGAGACCTTTGCGCCGATACTTTACCTGTTGAAATACAAGGACTTGGACGAAGCCATCGCCATCCAAAACGGCGTTCCGCAAGGTTTGTCCTCTGCCATCATGACCAACGATTTGCGGGAGGCGGAGAAGTTTTTGAGCACCACAGGCTCGGATTGCGGCATCGCCAACGTGAACATCGGCACGAGCGGGGCGGAAATCGGCGGCGCATTCGGCGGGGAAAAAGAGACCGGTGGCGGCAGGGAGAGCGGCAGCGATGCCTGGAAAAATTACATGCGGCGGCAGACGAACACGATAAATTATAGTCG
>CAZHLB010001290.1:0-1589 GCA_964533005.1 uncultured Saprospiraceae bacterium | reverse complement strand
AACTACGACATCCTCCAGCGCTGCGGCCACAAAATGTGCCTCTGCACGGGCATGCTTGCGCCGAGCAAAATCGAGGAAATGGAGATGAAAAACGGAATGGCGTTCAGCTTGGTGGATATGATTTTACAACCGGAAAACAGTCAATTGCTGACTTCTGAAATGGAATCGGTGGTTAGCTGAAACACACACTTTTTTTTCAACACATAGTCACATAGCGGCACATAGTTTTTTGAAAATCAATGGTCTATGTGGCGCTATGTGACTATGTGTTTCAATAAAAACAATGATAAAAAAACTGGCGCTCGCCTTCAGCGGCGGTCTCGATACTTCTTTTTGCATCAAATTTTTGACCCTTGAAAAAGGCTGGGAAGTCCACGCCGTCACCGTCAACACCGGCGGTTTTTCGGAGAAAGACGTCGAAGCCCTCGAAGCCAAAGCCTTCCAACTCGGCGCAACGTCTTTCCACTGCGTGGATGCCTTGCAATCGTACTACGAAAACTGCCTGCGCTACCTCATTTTTGGAAACGTCCTGCGGAACAACACCTATCCGCTCTCCGTCAGCGCCGAGCGGATGTTCCAGGCAATCGAAGTGGCAAAACACGCCCAACTCATTGGCGCACAAGCCATTGCTCACGGCAGCACCGGCGCTGGAAACGACCAGGTGCGCTTCGATTTGGCTTTCCAGGTGCTTTGCCCGGAGCTTGAAATCGTCACCCCCATCCGCGACCACCGCTTTTCCCGCGAGCAGGAAGTTGCCTACTTGCAACAGCACGGTTTCGAGTGGCGGCAGGCAAAAGCCAAATATTCCATCAATCAAGGCATCTGGGGCACGAGCGTCGGCGGGGCGGAAACTTTGACTTCGCACTTGCCCTTGCCCGAAAGCGCCTACCCAACACAACTCACTGAAAATGAGCCTTCCGAAGCAGTTTTGATTTTTGAAAAAGGCGAGTTGACCGGCGTCAACGGGCAAGTTTTCAACCACCCCATCAAAGCCATCCAAACCCTGCAAACCCTCGCCGCATCCTACGCCATCGGCAGGGAGACGCACGTCGGCGACACCATCATCGGCATCAAAGGCAGGGTCGGTTTCGAGGCGGCAGCGCCGCTCATCATCCTCAAAGCGCACCATCTTTTGGAAAAACACGTGCTGCTGAAATGGCAGCAATACTGGAAAGAGCAGCTCGCCAATTGGTACGGCATGATGCTGCACGAGGGGCTTTTTCTCGACCCGGTGATGCGCAACATCGAAGCGTTTTTGACGGACACGCAGGCAAACGTGACCGGGTCGGTTTTCATCAAATTGCATCCCTATCGTTTTGAATTGCAAGGCATTGCGTCGCCTTTCGACCTGATGCAAACCAAAGCGGGGCAGTACGGCGAGATGAATACGGGCTGGTCGGGAGAGGACGTGAAGGGGTTCACTAAGATTTTGGCGAACGCTTTGAAAATCCAGCAATCGCTGGGAAAATAGTCTTTCAGAGAGAGATGTTTTTGAGAAAATTTTTGGCTCATGTCGGATTTGAGTGAAGCCTCAGTGCCGCCAAACTCCAGTTTGGCGGTGGCTCCCTTCGCCAAACTGGAGTTTGGCG
>CAZHLB010001289.1:0-1589 GCA_964533005.1 uncultured Saprospiraceae bacterium | reverse complement strand
TTTGGAGCCCGCAGGGTGCTTCGCAAAGGGGCAAATCGTCTAGCTCATAATTCGTCTCAATCAGGGTGAGGTTCACCCAGCTCAAAAATTACCCCGATTAAGAGGATTGAAACTTTTACTAGCGGCTATTGTGTTAACAGCTATTTCAGTAAGAATCTTCAAGCACTATCAAGAGGATTGAAACGTTTTTCAATCCAAAAAATGTAAAGAATCAGGCTGTTTTCTTCTAAAAAGTCAGAGAAATTTGATATAGGCAGTTGAAATCTCTTAAATATCGAATATTTATAGTGGCCTGCTTTAGTTTTTGTGTCCAGTCGGAATGAGAGTCTGAGCAGGTTTAATTTGGGTAAGACATTGGGCGGCGAAGTTCGTCGGGGTTTTATAGCCCAACGAGCTGTGAGGACGCCGTGTATTATAGTGCACTCGCCAATCTTCAATCACAACCTGGGCGTCAAGCAGGGATGAAAACCATTCGCGCTGCAAACATTCGTCACGGAACTTGTCATGGAAACTTTCGATGAAGCCGTTTTTCCAAGGCTGTCCTGGCGGAATAAAAGCGGGTCCAACATTCTTTTCCGCCAAGCAGGTTTGCACAGTCTCGGCGGTAAATTCGCTGCCATTGTCGGAGCGGAGAAAAACGGGCAAACTACGCTTTTTCATGATCTCATCCAGAAATGCGATGACGTCTTCGGCCAGAATGGAAGTCGCGACCAGGATGCCTTGACACTCGCGAGTAAACTCATCCAAAACACTCAAGGTCTTGAAGGGCCGCCCATCTGCCAGGCGGTCAAATAGAATATCGTACGTCCAGACATGATTGGGGTACTCGGCTTGTTGCGGTCGCGGAGTGGTGGCTTGATCCTTTTTGCGCGGTTTGCGCGTGCGTTGTACCCCGATTTTGAAGTCGTAGCGCTTCCAAAGTCGCCAGCAACGCCCAAAACCGATGCCGCTTTCAATCGCCACGCGGCGGTAGCCATACCGTGGATTGGATCGGGCGGTAGTACGCATCTTTTCCAAAAACTGGGTGTCCTGGGCGGGACGACGCAACACATACCTGCACACCGCACGCGAGATCCCGGTGTATCGACAGGCGGCTCGCTGGGAGAGTCCTTTGTTTTCTACTTGCTCGATCATCGCATGCCGCTCTTCTGCCGTCAGGCTTTTTTTTCGAGAAACTCGCGAATGGCATCATTCGCCAGCAGCGCCTCGGCCAACAAGCGTTTCAGCTTCGCGTTCTCGACCTCCAGCGCTTTCAGCCGCTTGGCGTCTTCCACTTGCAAGCCACTGTACTTGCGCTGCCAGCGATAGTAGGTGGCTAGGCTGATTTGCTCTTCACGGCAGAAATCTTCCACCGCCTTGCCTTTCGCCAATTCTTCATCGCCTTTCCGCAAGACTTTGACAATCTGTTCGGGCTTCTTTCGGTTCATAGAGTTTTGCTCCTTTTTGAGGCGCTCGACTCTCATTTTACTTGGTCACATTTTCCATAGCAGGTCAATAGTAATTGAACAATTCAATCATGTTGGAATATTTCCGCCCTATTCAGAGGATTGAAACACTTGATGACCAGAAACAAAATGCCCTCTCCTTTT
>CAZHLB010001288.1:0-1590 GCA_964533005.1 uncultured Saprospiraceae bacterium | reverse complement strand
GTAGTGCCATTTCGCCAAAATCTTCCCGTCTTTCCAAAGTACGACGCCCGGATTTGAACGCTGAATAGTTTTCAGCAGCAAGTCATCCGCCGTGTAAAATGGATAGGCACTTTGTGTGCCGTGCCGGAAATCGTTGACGATGGCAGGGTCGTTCGGAGCGGTGACGGCGAAGACGTTGTAGCCTGCCTTTTCCGCTACAACCATCACCGGATTGATGCGCTCGATGAAGCGCCGGGCGTATTCTTCATCAAAAACGGTGACTTCGGTTTCCACCTGCCGGGGATTGACGGACACCACTTTTTTTCGAATCACTGCCGAATCGCCGCCGGAGAGCGCCTTCATCACTATCGTATCGGGTGCAAAAACGGTATCCTGGACGGTGGTCGAACCTTTGCCTTTGCCTTCTAAAGTTTTGATTTTGTAGGCGTTGACCATGAACGAATAATTAGGGTCGCTCAAAATGGTCTCGGTCACGTTGCCGCCGTCGGCGTCGCTGATGTCGAAGTCGGTGAGTTTGGTCGCCTCGATTTCAGGTTCGGTTTTGATTTGCTCCAGCTCCCATTTTTCGGTCGGGTAGCTGGCGTAATCTTTCAGGTATTGCTCGGTGGTCATTTCGACGACTTTGCCGGTGGCTTTTTCGGTCACTTTGTAGCCGGTGACTTTCACGTTTCCGGCGGCGTCGAGTTCCGCCTGGCGCTTCGTGCGTACGTCAGCGCCGACATAAAATGGGCGGAAATCAACGATGGGTTCGTTCCACATAAAATTGCGCAAGCAAAACCAGGTCAACCCGGCAACGGACAGCCAAATGATGGCGGTGCGAACTCTTGGCGTGAACCACTGGTGCATCTGCCGGTGGCGAAAAACGAAGAAAAACGCAGGCAGCAGCAGGAACACGTCTTTCAAAAACGAAACCTTCGGTTTCAATTTCAGGAAGTCGCCGAAGCAGCCGCAGTCGGTGACTTTCATGTTCGTCTCGACGTAGGCGCCCCACTTGCCGAACTCGAAGAAATTGGCGTCGCCCGGCACATAACCCGTCAGGTAGGTGTATCCGGTGAGGAAGGTGAAAAAGCCCACCAAAATCAGGAAAGCCCAGCTTGTGAACCGGGTCTTTGCGCCCATCAAAAGCATCAAGCCCAGCACGATTTCAAACACAATCATCGAGACGGAAAAAACGATGGAAATGCTTGAAAGCCAGGGAAATACCGGCGCAATAAACTTCAAAGCCGTCTGCCCGAAAGTATGGTGAAACTCTGCGAAATACTGCTCCATTTTGAAAGCCGTGCCCAGCGGGTCAACCGCCTTAACGAAGCCGGAAAAGATGAAAAGCGAGCCGCAGAAATTTTGCAGGAAAGTCATCAGCCAGCTTTTGTGCCCCTTGAAAACCAATGCGGTGAGCAAGGTCAGCGCAAGGGCGGCGATGGCGATGTAGAGAACCAGTGTGAAAATTGTCATGTGCTTAAAAATTTAGCGGCAAAGGTGTCACCTGGAAAGGCTTCAAAAAATTTAAGCAAGAAATTTTTTTAAGCCTTTACAGGTGACACCATTTGCCATAGGCGGGCGCAAAAAAAAAAACAAATGCGGCCAACGGCG
>CAZHLB010001287.1:0-1592 GCA_964533005.1 uncultured Saprospiraceae bacterium | reverse complement strand
GTGATTTGATTGAACAGGTGGACTGGCGCTGCGAGGTGAAAAAGAACTACGCCACGCACAACCTCAACTGCGGCATCAGTCCTGCCTCGGCAATGCACTGGATTTTCCGGCACGAGCCAAAAGCCATTATTGTCGAAGACGACCTGCTGCCCGACCCTTCTTTTTTCTTTTTCTGCGAAGAAATGCTTGAAAAATATGAGCGCAGCGAGCAGGTGATGCTCGTCAGCGGCAGGAACAACCTCGGCGAATGGCATGGCGAGGAGAGTTATTTTTTCTCCCGAACTATCAATCCCTGGGGCTGGGCGACGTGGGCGAGGGCTTGGAAGAATTTCGATTTTTTGTACCGGGGTTGGTCGGAGAAAAGCAGGGGCGTTTTTTTGGAAATCTTTCAGGATGAAGACCATGCGGCGTTCCATGATTACAACCAAAAAGCCATGCAAGGCAGGTTTTGCGACACCTGGGATATTCAATGGATGTACAGCATTTTGCTCAAAAAAGGCTTGAGCATCGTGCCCGCCAAAAACCTGGTGCGCAATGCAGGCTTCCACGACCAAGCCACCCATACCCGCTTCGATTTCGACATGCGAGCCGACCTTGAAGCAAGCTCGCTGACCTTTCCGCTCGACCATCCGAAGCAGGTGGAATACGCGAGCCGGGGGCGACAATTCGACCGCTGGAATTTCCTGCTCGAGCAATTGACGACCTTCAAAAACCCAGGCATTCTCACTGCCATTCACAAAATGACCAGCGCAAACGGCAGCGTCCCGGCGGCGTTGGCGGAGCGGTACAAAGACGTGATTCCCTACCTCTATCCTTTGAAAAACCGAGCGGAAAGCAGGCAGGTGCTACTGCATCTTCAGGCGCATTTGCCGGAAAATGGCTTTCTGAAAAACCTGTTGAATTACTTTTAAAAGCCTTCAAAGTCAATGACCACCGCCATTCTCTGCGTCCACGACAACCTGACCTGGCTGCCGGAAGCCTTGTCCAGCATTGCTTTTCAAAACAAGCCGGTGGACGAATTGATTTTGGTGAAATCCTTGCAAACCCCAGCGGCGGCAGATGATTTAGCCCAAAAATTTGGCGCTCGAATTTTGCTACAACCCGCACCGGGTCTCGCCGCCGCCAGGAATCACGGCATAGCCGCTGCCGCAGGCGATTTGATTGCCTTTCTCGACAGCGACGATTTTTGGGAACGAGAAAAAACGGAGATGCAGACGGGTTTGCTCGAAGTGGAAAATTTGGATGCCGTCATCGGTTGCCTCGTGCGGTTTCCCGGCAGCGGGCTGGCGGCGAAGAATTTCCCGGAAGGGCATTTTGGGGAAGCCGTCCAAGCCATGACGCCCGGCGGGTTGCTGGTGCGCAAAAGCGTTTTTGAAAAAATCGGCTGCTTTGACCCACGCTACCACATCGCCTGCGACCACGAGTGGTTCATGCGATTGACGGCAGCCAACCTGAATATTCGCAAAACCGCCGATGTCGTGCTGCGAAAGCGAATTCACGGCGGCAACCTCTCCAACCAGGTCGCAGCTTATCGGCAGGAAATCATGCAGGTTTTAAAAAATCGAGGTTCATGTGGCATCTGAGTGAAACCG
>CAZHLB010001286.1:0-1596 GCA_964533005.1 uncultured Saprospiraceae bacterium | reverse complement strand
CCCCACTAACTCACTAAAAAAAAATTAACACACCCCCACGGCCCCGGGCGGAGGATGACAAAAGCGACTCAGCCAGACGTGCTAAACAGGTGCAAGAAGAACATGGCGCAAGTCGAAATCATCATGCCCAAAATGGGCGAAAGCATCATGGAAGCCACCATCCTGCGCTGGACAAAAAAGGTCGGCGACCCGGTGGCAGTGGATGAAACATTGCTTGAAATCGCCACCGACAAGGTGGACTCCGAAGTGCCCTCGCCGGTGGCGGGTGTGCTTTCTGAAATTTTATTCCAGGAAAACGACGTCGTGCCCGTCGGCAAAGCGATTGCCGTGATTGCCACCGAGGGCGAAAGCGTTTCGCCTAAACCAAGCCCGGCAGTGATTGACGAGCCTGCCCACTTTTCCAATGGGCAACAAAATGGCAACGGTCAGCAAATCAGGGAGTTGGAAGAAATTTCCGTCGGCGCTTCGATGCCTGAACCGATTCCAACCACCAGCGGCAGCGGTCGTTTTTACTCGCCTCTGGTGAAAAATATTGCCAAAACGGAAGGCATCTCGCTCGTCGAATTGGAGCGCCTGCCCGGCTCCGGTGCAGAGGGCCGGGTGACCAAAAAAGACATACTCGCCTACGTCGAAACCCGCTCGAAAGGCATCACCGAGCCGAAGCCGCCTCAGCCGCCGAAGCCGGAAATCACGCCGCCGGGCGCTCCGCAGCCGCAACCGGAAATCGTGCCGCCCAGCCATCCGAAGCCAGAAATTCCTTCACCCGGCGTTCCGACCACCGTTCCGACTCGTCCCGAAGTGCCTCCGTCGCCGGCAAAAGACAGCCTCACCGGCAACGTGGAAATCATCGAAATGGACAGGATGCGCAAACTTATCGCCGACCACATGGTGATGTCCAAACACGTCAGCCCGCACGTGACCAGCTTCGTGGAAATAGACGTGACCAACCTCGTCAACTGGCGGGAGCGGGTCAAAGGCACTTTCGACAAAAAATACGGCGAGAAAATCACCTTCACGCCCATCTTCATCGAAGCCGTCGTCAGAGCCATCACCGATTTTCCGATGGTGAACGTCTCGGTGGATGGCAACCGAATCATCCGCAAACTCGACATCAACATCGGCATGGCGACGGCGCTGCCGAGCGGCAACCTCATCGTGCCGGTCATCAAAAATGCCGACCGCCTCAATTTGGTGGGTTTGACCAAAGCCGTCAACGACCTCGCCGCCCGTGCCCGCACCAATAAGTTGAAGCCTGAAGAAATCCAGGACGGCACTTTCACGCTGACCAACGTCGGCACTTTCGGCAACGTGATGGGCACGCCCATCATCAACCAGCCGCAAGTCGCCATCCTTGCCGCAGGTGCCATTCGCAAAAAACCTGCGGTGGTTGAAACGGAATACGGCGACCTGATTGCCGTGCGGCAAATGATGTTCCTGAGCCTGAGCTACGACCACCGGGTCGTGGATGGGGCGCTGGGCGGGTCGTTTTTGCGGCGGGTCGGGGATTATTTGGAAGCCTTTGAGGCAAAGCGAGAGGTTTAGTGTTTCAAACCTGAGAAGGATTAAATGATTGATGATTACATGATTACATGATTG
>CAZHLB010001285.1:0-1603 GCA_964533005.1 uncultured Saprospiraceae bacterium | reverse complement strand
AGGTGCTCGTGAGCCATACTTCGGAAACGGACTACGACCAAAATGAAGGCTCCAGTTCCATGCCCCTCAGCCGCTACGATTATCGCCTGCGATTGCTTATTCCGCACACAGGCGTCTATCTTAAAGCAGACACAATCAACAACTTAACCGGCGCTGGCATCACCAAATCCGTTTCCTGGTGGAGCCCCGATGAGCTGCGGTCGTACAATGGTTTGCTTTGGGAAACCTACCCGGTGGAAGTAAAAAGCCGCCTCCGACCCACTTCGACCAATGGCGTCGAAACCGTCCCAGCCATCGAGCAGACGCTTTTCACTTCGGCAAACGTGGACTTGCACGATTTCAAAAAATTCCTTCGCCGCCACAAAATGTCCATGCTCGTCACCCGGGACGTGACCAGCCGGGACGATGCCGACGAGCAGCAGCCCTTCAACCTGAAAGTGCATGAAAGCGCCCACCAAACTGTTGACCCGGCGACGCCAGACAGCATGTACACCATAGAATATATGCGCTACGTGCAAGCCGACCAACTTCGTGGCATCGGCGGCGCAAGCAGCCCAAAACCCGGCAGGCGACCCATCGCTCAATTCCTTCACGACTCATTGTCAACGGTTTACAACCTCCCGACGTCGGGCTTGCCGGGCAGTCAGAATATTTATCCCGATGGCTCGGTGGCGGCAATCGTGCCTGCGAATCGGGCTTTGGCTTGGCAACTGGAAGACACGACCGACCGGGGCATCGTACGGGAACGGCTTTGGATTAGCACCATTCCCGGCGAGGTTCGGGTCTGCACTTCTTGTCATGGTGAGAGCCATTTCAACCAGGCGGGATTGCTCTCTCCGACCAACCCGCCGCAGGCTTTGACCGCCTTGCTCAACCACGTCAAAGTCTTCGACCGGGACAACGATGGCACGACCGATATTTATGATGCTTACCCGCACGACCCGACCCGGCACACTGCCGAGCCACTGAGCGAGGAGTTCATTGCCGGTCTGGCAAATTGGCTGAATCAAAACCCGAACAACGACGCAATCACCTGGCAATCAGTCTCCAACGTTCCGTGCCGCTCCACTTCCGCCGTCATCAATAACCAGGCGGCAAACGCTCCCGGCACATTCGACCGCCTGCGCCGCTTCGTTGATTTGGATAATTTGGACAGCGTGAAACTGAGTTTCGACGTGGCTTACGCAAGATATGATGCGACCCGTTTCGACCGCCTTCGGCTGCGAGTGCTCACCTGCGACGGCGGCGACGAAGTCGTTTTTGACAAATCCGGCAGCGACCTCGCCACTGCTCCCGACCAGACTACTTTGTTCACGCCCAGCGGTTGCAGCCAGTGGCGAACCGAATGCATCAACCTGACTGCCTACGCAGGAAAAACCGTCGAATTGGTTTTTGAAAACATCAGCGGCTTCGGCAACCGGCTGTTTTTGGACAGCATTCACGTGCTGGAATTGGATGCTGGAGTGTCTTTGCCAGCTTTCAGCGGGCAGGTGAACCCTTGCGCCAGCGCAACGGAAACCTACTCGCTGACTTCCTCGCACCCGCCTGGCACGACGTATTTCTGGGAGGTTTCAGGTGAAACCGTGCAATCGGGGCAAGGCAC
>CAZHLB010001284.1:0-1603 GCA_964533005.1 uncultured Saprospiraceae bacterium | reverse complement strand
CGGGGTTCAGCCCGCCGACGCAACCGGCGGGCTGAACCCCGCCGCTACAATTCGGCGCAACGGGCAGCAACTCTTGAATTTGGTCAACCAAATGCTCGACCTGGCAAAACTCGAAAGCGGCAACTTGCACCTGCATTTGGTGCATGGGGACGTGGTCGCTTTTTTGAAGTACCTGCTCGAATCCTTCCAATCTCTCGCCCAAGCACGCCAGATTTCGCTCCATTTTTCGGCGGATGCGCCTTCGTTTTTCATGGATTTCGACCCAGAGAAATTGCAGCAAATCGTTGGAAACCTGCTTTCGAATGCCATCAAATTCACCCCGGCAGGCGGTGAAGTCCGGCTCGATGCAAGTCACCTTTCCGAAAGTTTGAAACTTTCGGAAAGGTCGCTCGAAGGCACTTTCCAAATCCGGGTCGTCGACACCGGAAAGGGCATTGCGCAGGAAGATTTGCCCCGCATTTTCGACCGTTTTTATCAAGGTGAAAACCACCAGCCGGGAACGGGTATCGGTTTGACGCTGGCAAAGGAGTTGGCGAAATTGCTCGGCGGCTCCATCTCCGCCGCCAGCCAGCCCGGCGAGGGGGCAATTTTTGAGGTTCAACTTCCGGTCAGTCGCCAAGCGCCGCTTTGGCAAAATGGGGAACAAACGTTTTTGCAAGTGCCGCCTCTCGACCCTCCCGAAGTTTCTGGGCAAGCGCCGAAGCTGGAATCGCCGCTCGGCAAGGCAAAAAAATCAGTTGGCGTATCTCCTGAAAAACCTCGCCTCCTGCTCATCGAAGACAATGAAGACGTGGTGCGCTACATCGCTGGGATTTTAAATAAAGACTACTCGGTGGAAACCGCCGCCAATGGGCTGGAGGGTTTGAAAAAAGCCTTCGATGACATCCCAGACCTGATTTTGAGCGACGTGATGATGCCGGAAATGGACGGCTACGAAGTTTGCCACCACCTGAAAAATGACCTGCGCACCAGCCATGTTCCGATAATTTTACTCACCGCAAAAGCAGATTTGGACAGCCGCCTGGAAGGTTTGGAACTGGGAGCGGATGCTTATTTGGCGAAGCCATTCGAGGAGCGTGAATTGAAAGTGGTGCTGCGCAAACTACTGGAAGTCAGGGAGAAACTGCGGCAGCACTACACCTCTGGCGAGTTTCTCGCAGCCACTCAAAGTGCTGACAGGTCTAACGCACGGGACGACCAGTTTTTGAAAGACCTCCTCCAAGCCGTCGAAACTCGCCTGGACGACCCGGCGCTTTCCGCTCAAAAACTGGCGGAGGTTCTGCTCATGGATTATTCCAGCCTCTATCGAAAAGTGAAAGCGCTGTCTGGAATGGGCGTCACCGAATACGTGCGCCACATCCGTCTACACCGGGCGGCTCGCTTGCTGCTGGAAAAAAGGGATATGAAGATTTCCGCCGTCTCTTTCGAAGTAGGATTCGGTACGCCGAATGACTTTTCCAACAGGTTCAAAGAGGTTTTTAAATACAGCCCATCGGAGTGGCGGGAGAGGCAGGTGGCGCAAAAAAATGAGAGTTTGAGTGCAAGACTTTGATTAAATGATTGATGATTACATGATTACATGATTGTTGATGGAATGGCGGAT
>CAZHLB010001283.1:0-1609 GCA_964533005.1 uncultured Saprospiraceae bacterium | reverse complement strand
CCTAAAGGGGGGCTGACCCTGCTAAAATTTTAGAGTCAAGCCTTATTTCCACTTTAAAATTTTAGCAGGGTCAGCCCCCCTTTAGGGGTTGGGGGTGTGGCGAGGTGGTTTCGGCGTGAATTCAGGACATAAACTTAGCGCCCTTCACTCCTTTGCGCCCTTTGCGGGAATACGCCCCAAGCAATTTCTTTTCGGGAAAAAAACCTGCGAGATGCCACGCATAAACCGAAAAGGATATTTTTGCTCGCTTTTCGGCGCAACCCCTTCCAACATCGGTGCGCCGCCAAGCGACACTTCACTGAAACACTTAATCGTCATGAACGCACAACAGTCCCGCCGCTACATTTTTGTTGATTTCGACAATTTGCAGCAGGTCAAATTCCGCAAGCTGGAAAAAGTCGCTACCCGCATTTTCATCTTCGCCGACCAACGGCACGACAACATCCCACTGCCCCTCGTGCAACAAATGCAACGCTTCGGCAAAAACCTCCGCTGGATTGTCACCGAAAGTTCCGCCGCCGGCAAACTCAACTATCAAATGGCTTTCGTCCTCGGCAAGCTGCACCAGAAGGTCGGCATGGACGTGGAATTTGCCATCGTCAGCAACGACGCCGAGTTCGACCCGCTGGTTTCCTTCATCAATTCCTCCGGCAGAAGTTGCATCCGGGTCAAGCGCAAGCGGGAAGATGAAATCATCTTCGAGCGGGAAACGATGGGCTTCGAGTCAGAGCGCCATGAAAATGGCTTCGATTTTCCGCTTCACTCGAATTTCAGCGGCGGCGACGGCGGCTTGGACGTACTGGTTGAAGACGAAATCATCGCCCGCACCGCCGAGGAAACCGTCAAGCGCCTCATCCGCTCCGGCAACCGCCCCGCCGACGTGCCCAATTTGAAGAATTACATACTTTTGCACAACCAGGAACTCTCCCTGCACGGGCATCTGGAAGGCATCATCCAACGCATGAAAGACGCCAAAGACATCGAAATCCACCGGGGAGAAGTCGTGTACAACTTCTAATTGGTGAGTTGGTGAGTTGGTGATTTAGTGGGTGGGACGTTGGGCGTCCAACGTCCCACCCACCAAATCACCAAATCACCAAATCACCAATTCACCAAATTTTATGCAAGCCGAAGACGTAAACTTATTGATGAAGCAATCCCAGGAGGCAATGGAAAAAGCCATCGAGCACCTTCAGTTCGAGTTGACAAAAGTCAGAACCGGGAAAGCCTCCTCCTCCATTCTCATTGATATCACGGTAGAATATTACGGGCATCCGACGCCGATTAGCCAGGTTTCAACCGTCAGTACCGCCGACGCTCGTACGCTGGTCATCCAGCCGTATGAAAAAAACCTGCTGCGACCGATTGAAAAAGCCATCATGGAAGCCAATATCGGCATCACGCCCATGAACGATGGCGAAGTCATCCGGCTGACAATCCCGGCACTCACTGAGGAACGCCGCCGGGATTTGGTCAAGCAGGCAAAGCACTTGGGCGAAGAAGCCAAAATCGGCATGCGCAGCGCCCGCCATAAGGCTATCGAAGGCGTCAAAAAAGCCATGAAAGACGGCTACCCGGAAGATTTCGGGAAGAAAAAAGAGAAGGAAAA
>CAZHLB010001282.1:0-1610 GCA_964533005.1 uncultured Saprospiraceae bacterium | reverse complement strand
CCTTGGTTTGAAATTGAATGAGTTTCAGGAAAGAGCCGAGGAACAGAATTTTCAACTCCTCTTCATTCCAAAATTCAACATTCATAAACAGCTCGTTACGCAATTCTTCAAGCCGTTCTTCTTCATTTTTTGTCAAAGAAACCGAAGCCGCTTCCAGCCACTCGTTCAAGGCAGGATAATCGTAAAAACGACTCAATCCGAAAGTGTCTTCCAAGTCTTGAATTTCCCAGGTATCGAAACTTCTCATGGCTTTTTTTAGCAAAGTTAATAGCCCGGCAAGAGTTTGCTCCCTTTTTCTGTACTCCATTTCTGCCTACCTTTGCCGCTCCCTCCGCCAAATTTTTCCCCAGCCAGAAAGCAGAAAGCATATTCCCTGCCCCCTTTTTCGTCATAAAATCAAAAGCAAACCTATGTTCAAGCTTCGCAACACCCTGACCGGCTGTGCCATTTCTTTTTGCCTCGCCATTCTCAGCGAGCCTGCCCCGGCGCAAGTCAATTTCACCGCCAACGACTTCGTCCAGCCATACTCTGGCGGCTTCCATCCTTCCGCCAACCTTGGCGAATACGCTTCCTTTTCCGAAGAAGAACTTGCCATGCTCGCTGCGGGCGGCGTCGTCTCTCCCGCCTCTGGCGGAGTCGGTGGTGTGGCAGGCGGCGGCAGGGTCACCGGCGCAGGCATCAAATCGCTGCGACCCGGCTTGTTCGAAGGCTTCATGGAGGTGGCGGGCTACGAATCGAAGCTGCCTGCTTTTCAATATTTCGAAGAATTGGGCATGAACGACCACACGGTTATCGTCGGTTTTCCGTCGCCGCAGCACAAAGACCCGACGCAATATTGCCCCGGCATTCCTTCGGAATTATTTGCCAATTTATATGAGCCAATTTGGGACGGCGGCGCAAATGGGACGCCCATTAACGACAATAATTATTATGCGCTATATCTCTGGAAAACAGTCAGTTTATACAAGAATTATGTCCGCTTTTGGGAAATATGGAACGAGCCGGGATTCGATTATACGGGCGGTTTGGGTTTCCTGCCGCCGGGCGCTCCCGGCAATTGGTGGGACAATAATCCAAGCCCTTGCGACTATAAGTTGAGAGCGCCTATCTTCCACTATGTCAGGCTGTTGCGCATCAGTTGGGAGGTGATAAAAACGCTCGACCCGGATGCTTACGTGGTGGTTTCGGGCACGGGATTTCCCTCGTTTTTAGATGCCATATTGCGAAATACGGACAACCCAATAAACGGGAGCATATCTTCGGAATATCCGAAAAAAGGCGGCGCATATTTCGATGTAATGGGCTTTCACGCATATCCGCATTTCGATGGCAGCTTGCGCCAATTTAGCGATGATATCAATGATTGGATTTATTTCCGGCACTCCGACGGGGCGGCGCAAGGCTTGCTGAAAACCAAAAACGCCTTTCAAAATGTCCTCTCGAATTACGGCTACGACGGGGCGACTTTTCCGCAAAAACATTGGATGATAACCGAAGTGAACCTGCATCGAAAAGCTTTCCCCGACCCAAGCGATGCCGGTGAAAATTTCATCGGTTCGGCGGAGGCGCAGCGCAATTTTATCATCAAAGCGATGGCGACTTCGATGATG
>CAZHLB010001281.1:0-1611 GCA_964533005.1 uncultured Saprospiraceae bacterium | reverse complement strand
CGTAGCCATTCGCCACCGCAATCACCTCGGCGTGATGAAGTCAACAGTGACAGCGCTTTCTGGCACAACCACAACGATTGATTTCACTGCTGCCGGCACACCGGTTTACGGCACGAATGCCCGCAAAGACTTGGGCGGCGGCAAACTCGGCTTATTCGGCGGCGACCTGAACGGCTCCGGCACGGTGGATGCCGCCGACCGCAGCAAAGCCTGGAACGAGCGCAACCAAAGCGGCTATCTTCAATCGGACGGAACGATGGATGGCGTGACTTCCGCCGCCGACCGAAGCCTGACTTGGAACAACCGGAATTTGGTGGCGCAACTGCCGTAAAAAAGTTGATGAGGCTGATAAGGGTTGATGAGGTTGATAAACCTCATCAACTCTTATCAACCTCATTAACTTTTCCCAAGACACCTCGCAACCCGCTAAAAATCAAACTCAAAGACATGACAAGCAGAATTTTCCTCTCCCTCATTTTGGGCGTTTTCGCCCTCGGCGCAAGGGCGCAAGTGCAGGCGGAACTGACCATCGAAAACCAGTCAATTTCCGGCGGCATGTTTTACTTCGACTTGTACTTGAAAGCCATCGGCAGCAACGACGTTTACCTCGGCAATGCCGATTTCATCCTCACTTTCAACACGGCGAATTTCAACAGTCCCACGCTCAACCCGGTGGGCAGTGCGCCTGGCTTTTGCACTTTCGTGCCAAGCACACAGAACCCCACGAACAACGCCAATACGCAGAATTTTTACTTCAACAACACCTCGACTACCCTCAGCGGCAACCTGTTGATTATCAACCTGAGCGGGCCCGTGCCCAACTCGACGACCATCAATACCAACGTCGCCCGCATCAATTCGACGGCGAGCACGCACCGGCTGGGGCGCTTTGTCATTACCGGCATCAATGCCAACGCAAGCGGCGCTGCTTTGCAGTGGAAAACCACTACCCCAGGGCTGATGACGCAGGTCTATTCTTTCGACCCGGTCACGCTGAACGACTCGCCCGTCACGCTCACGGCGACCAATCCACCGGGCACGGCGCTGCCTGTGAAACTGAAAAAATTCAGGGTGCAGCCAGGCGCAAATGCCATCTTGCTCAACTGGGAATCCGAGCAGGAAGTGAATTTTTCCGGCTATGAATTGCAGCGCTCGCTCGACGGTGAGGAGTTTGAAATTATCGGATGGACGGCTGCGAGAGGTGGTCAAAATCCGCAGGCTTACGAACACGCAGACGACGGCGTGGCGAGTAACCTACTTTATTATTATCGCCTGAAAATGATGGACTTAGATGGCAGTTTCGAGTATTCGCCGGTGCGCTCGGCGAAGTTAGAAGGCGACCAAAAACCGCCTCGCATTTTCCCAAATCCGGCAAGTTCTCACCTGACTTTGGGCTTCGATTTAGAAACGAGGGGCGAGGTCGCCATCGAGCTTTACAATGAAGTGGGTAGTCGAATTCATGCACAATCGGTGCAGGCGGAGGAAGGTGAAAGTCAGGTGGAATTGAGCTTGGTTGGTGTGCCGCCAGGTTTTTACCAAGTGCGGGTCAAAACTGCCGGGCAGGTGTTTTCGGAAAAAGTGATGGTGGCTAAATGAATTTTCCCCAGATAA
>CAZHLB010001280.1:0-1621 GCA_964533005.1 uncultured Saprospiraceae bacterium | reverse complement strand
CATTCCATCAAAAATCATGTAATCATTTAATCTTCAATCATTTAATCAAAAAAAACAAGACAACTCAAGCTCAAAATGGAAAACAATAACAACGGCAAGCTCCTCCAGTATTTCGGTCTCACCACCGGCATCATTCTCATCGTTTCTTCCATCATCGGCACCGGCGTTTACAAAAAAGTAGCCCCGATGTCGCTCAATTTGCAGTCGCCGGAACTGGTGCTGCTCGCCTGGGGGCTGGCGGGGCTGGTGACTTTGCTTGGCGTTTTGACGGTGGCAGAAATTGCCATGCTCATCCCAAAATCAGGGGGACCCTTTGCTTACCTGCGAGAAATGTATGGCGAAAAGACAGCCTATTTTTATGGATGGGCGAGCTTTGCCACCATCCAATCTGCCTCCACCGCTTCCATTTCCTACGTTTTTGCGCAGTCTTTGAACTCCATTGTCACCTTGCCACGCCTCAGCGAGGACTGGGAGGCGATGAACCTGTTCGGCATTTTTTACCCCTTCGCAAACATCGGGGTCAAGCTGATGGCGGTGCTGCTCATCGCAGTTTTGACAGCGGTAAATTATCGTGGCGTGAAACAAGGCGGGCGGGTGAGCAACGTGATTACAGTGATTGTGCTGGCGAGTTTGGCGCTCATTATTGTGCTGGGATTGACAGTTGGCGGCGGTTCGATGGCAAATATCACGCAGCCCGCTTCGACCTATCCGCCATCAGCTTTCGGGGAAAGTTTCGGCTTTATGAAGCTGATATTTCTTGCCATGCTTTCCGCATTTTGGGCTTACGAGGGCTGGATGAACGTGGGCTTCGTCGGCGATGAAATCCGCAACCCGCAGCGAAATATTCCCCGCATTCTCATCTTCGGCATTTTGCTCATTATCACGATTTACCTGCTGGTCAATTTCACCTACCTCTACGTGATGCCGGTGGACGAAATGCTGCATGGCTACGTGCAAACCGACGCCGCCGGGAATTTCCTGACCAACCAGGACGGCACCTTCAAACTCAACGACAACTTCATCGCCGCCGTCGAAGTCATCCGAAAATTCTTCGGCAACGGTGGGGCGTTTTTCATTTCCCTACTCATCGTCGTCACTACGATGGGTTGCACCAATGCGACCATCCTCACCGCTGCCCGCATTTACTACGCAATGGCTGAAAAAGGGCTGTTTTTCAAACGGGCGGCATTCGTTCACCCGAAATTTCGCACCCCGTCGAATGCGCTGGTGATGTTCGCCGTGTGGTCGAGTGTGCTTGTTTTTTCAGGCACTTTCGACCAGTTGACGGACATGATGGTGTTCTCCCAATTCATTTTTTACGGCTTGGTGGTGGCAGGCATTTTTATCCTTCGGAAAAAGATGAAGGATGCTCCTCGCAGCTACCGGACGTTGGGCTACCCGGTCGTGCCGCTGCTTTTCGTGCTGTTTTGCGCCGTTTTCATCTTGAACACATTGATTGAAAAGCCAAGAGAGGCGGGCATGGGGCTGGCTTTGATTGTGCTGGGGACGCCGTTTTATTTTCTGTTCAAGAAGCGGTAGAAATGCGAGTTGTACGATTGAACCGGGGCACATCTATCATCTTGTAACCGCCCGTTTCAACGGGCGGGCGCAAGTAACCTAC
>CAZHLB010001279.1:0-1625 GCA_964533005.1 uncultured Saprospiraceae bacterium | reverse complement strand
ACCGAGCATTTGAATCGAAGGGTGCTTGTTGACAAACCTACCGACCGGCACGGCAAAAACCATCATTATCACCACCGACAAAACCACCGCAATAATCATAATGACCAATGCGCCGACAAGCCCGGTGGTCATGCCAACTGCCGTCAAAATCGAGTCAAAAGAGAAGACGATATTGATGACGGTGATTTGAATGATGACGCTTTGCAAGGTGGCGTAGCCTTTGTTTTTGCCGGATTTATGCGCCTCTTCTCCTTCCAGTTTGTGGTGGATTTCCGTCGTGCTTTTGTAAAGCAGGAACAAACCACCTGCAATCAAAATCAGGCTTTGACCTGAAAAACCGGCGTGCATAAACGAGTTTTCGATGACAATCCACGGCTCGCTCATCGCCACCAGCACGGAGATACCGAACAGCAGGATAATGCGCATAATCATTGCCAGCAGCAAGCCGATGTTGGCAGCTTTTTTCTGCTTTTCTTCCGGCAACTTATTGGCGGCGATGGAAATGAAGATGATGTTGTCAATACCGAGGACGATTTCGAGGAAGGTCAAGGTCAGCAAGCTCATCCAGGTGGCGGCGTTGCTGAAGTCAGGCATTATGAGTTCCATGTTTCGTTGATTGTGGTAGAAATACCTTTTGGCGAGTGGTGGTTTTTCAGGTGAAATTTCGGCTCATGTCGGGTTTGCGTGAAGCCTCCGTGCCGCCAAACTCCAGTTTGGCGGTGACTCCATTCGCCAAACTGGAGTTTGGCGACACTTTTAGAGTCAAAATTTCACCTTAAAAACCACCTCGCTCCATCTGCTTCATTGCTCAAACGCTAATGTTTGAAGGGGCAAATAAAGCCAAAACAATCGCCTGAAAATGAAAAGGGCAGCGGGAAAATTTTCCCGTTGCCCTTTTCATTTTCAGGCGATTGCATCGGGCTATTCCGCCACGAACCGCACCACCCGCTCGATGACTTCCGGTTGCTTCATCAATTTGTAATGCCCAAAACCATGCGTCACCAGCAAGCTAACGTGGTCGTACCGCTCGAAAATTTCCTCGGCAGACTCGAAAGAAACCGACGGGTCGGTTTTGTCATGGACAATCAGAACTTCTTTGACTTTCACTTTTTCCAGACCATGCTTGATGTCAGCTTGCTCGAAGGGCAGGTTGCGCATTTTTTGGCGCAGGTTATTACGAAAGATGGCGTAAGCCTTGCCGCTCAGGTTCACCAATTTGACGAAGTGATGCACTACTTTTTGGGTGCTTGCCGGTGCTGCGATGAGGACTAATTTTTCAATTTCAATGGCATCGTCGAGGTGCGCCAAGGCATAAACTGCTGCCGCTCCGCCGAATGAATGCGTCACGATGCTTTCCACGCCACCCACTTTTTTGATGAAGGCTCGCACGGCGCTTGCATATTCCGGCAAATTCGTGCGCTCGCCAGCCGAGTCGCCGTGAGCGGGGGCGTCGAAAGTGACAACCCGGTAACCCGCTGCCAGCAAGCCCGGCACGAAGCTTCGCATCGCTGTTCCCCTGGATTCCCAGCCATGTACGAGTAAAATGGTACGCTCACCAGCGCCCCATTCGTAGCCTTTCAGCAAGTTTGTTCATCCGGATGATCGGGCGGCTACGCTTGCGGAGC
>CAZHLB010001278.1:0-1625 GCA_964533005.1 uncultured Saprospiraceae bacterium | reverse complement strand
CTAAACCTCCATTTGCCGGGCTATCAAAAAGAAAACGGGAGCAGGTTTTCTATTGAAAAGTGGAAGGTGTGCAGAAAGGCCCAGCGCCTGCTAATTTGCCACAAAACCCAACGCCAAGTGGCAATGTTTGGAGGAAAAAGAATAGGTTTGTTCAAAAATCAACCACATGGAATTTACGGTCGAAGAAATATTAAAAAGCCCTCGTGCCATGCTTGTCCATCAACAATTGCAAAATGCAATGAAGGATGAAGCCCGTCGCCGGGAAGAATTCAGGGAGTGGCTCACGGAAGATGTCAAAGCCGAATTTATCAACGGTGAAGTCGTTTTGCATTCTCCGGTTGTTCGGAAACATTATTTAGCCACTGACAACCTTAATGCTTTGATGAAAGCCTTCGTTTTCCTCAAAAAATTAGGCTCGACTGCCGTTGAAAAAGCCCTGGTAGCCCTTACTCGAAATGACTACGAACCAGACATTTGCTTTTGGGGAAATGAAAAAGCTGCCCATTTTAACAAAGACACTTTGCTACATCCCGCTCCTGATTTCGTAGTAGAAGTTCTTTCTCCAAGCACCAAAAACAACGACCGCAAAACCAAATACGAAGACTATGCTCTGCACGGTGTCAGGGAATATTGGATTATTGACCCTGCCATTCAAAGTGTCGAGCAATTCGCTTTGCTGACACCTACTGACACCACTTATCTTCCTTATGGAAAATATTTTCCTGGCGACATTATCAAAAGCATCGTTATGCCTGATTTTGAAATTCCCGTCGCCGCTATATTTGACGAACAAGCCACCTTTGATGCGCTGAAAAATTTGATGAATAAACTTTAAGCCAGCCAGTAATGCCTGCCCAGGCTGGTGCAGGGCGTTTTCAAAGAAAAGCAGGAAGAACCAGCGATGAAGTTGGTGAAAAATTCAAAGGTCAAGCCTGCTTAGTTTAGCAGGTTTAGGAGGTTCAGCAGGTTTAGCCTACACCTGCTGAACCTCCTATACCTGCTAAACCTCCATTTGCCGGGCTATCAAAAAGAAAACGGGAGCAGGTTTTCTATTGAAAAGGGGAAGGGGTGCCGGAAGACCCAGCGCCTGCCGGTTGGGTCAATCGTACCGAAATTTACACCACTGGACAGACATCTTTGAAAGCAGGCAAGGCGTTTCTATATTTGCTAAAAATTGAAGAATATGAATGCACTTCAAGAAGCAAAAGCCTTACTCCATAAAATGTCTTCCGCTGAAAAAGCCCAACTGGTTCATTGGGTGGTGGACGAATTGAGCGGAAAGTTTCCCGGCATTGAAAAAACGCCTGGCGTCGTCGGTGGCGACGCCTGCATTCGGAGTACCCGCATTCCTGTTTGGTCGCTCGTGAATTCCAGCCGGTTGGGCATGTCTGATGAAGTCCTTTTGGAAGCATACCCTTCACTGACCCAGGAAGATTTGAACAATGTCTGGAATTATTACCGTGCGAACAAAGCTGAAATTGATTTGGCAATTAAAGAAAATGAGGAAATCATGTTTGAGGCAGATTGAATAAACTGCTGGCATTCATGAGTGAATCGAAAAAAACGAAAACAACAACTATGGCAAGAATTTACGCCAATGAGAACTTCTACAAACCAGTTGTAGA
>CAZHLB010001277.1:0-1629 GCA_964533005.1 uncultured Saprospiraceae bacterium | reverse complement strand
GGCGATTTGGCACTTCGCCAAACTGGAGTTTGGCGACACTTTTCTCTCTAATCCGAAATCGAAATACCTTTGACTTGCATCCAGACATACCTATCTCAATTTTCAACGTGGACATACCTGCCGAAAAAACTGCTGAACTCGCCCGTCTTTTCTACCGGGAACTGGCAAAAATTCATGGCAACGCTACCTGGTCGCCGCTCGCCAAAGCGGATGCGTTGCGCCAGTTGCTGGAACTGATTTTCTTCGAAGCCACCCGCTCGGAAAAGATTGTTTTCACCACCGCTTTTGCCCGTATTGCCTTTGCCTGCCACAAGTTTCAGGTGGAAAAAAAGACGCAGTACTGGGTGCATTTTTTTCGCAAAAAGCTGAAAAACCCTTTCGCTGAAAGCACTGCCGACCCGCTCGATTTGGGCGCTTCAAAATCTGGCAAGAGCAAAAAAAGCGCAGGTTCGAAAAAGGAAACTGCCAGCCACGATGACCTCTGCGCACTCGGTTGCCGGGTCGTCGCAGATTGCATTTTGGCATTGTTTGGCGCGGCGCCGCCGGAAGATGTGCAGGCGTTTTTGCCAAAAAAAATACCCTTCGCCTACCTCGAAATCAACGTCCACGCTTTCAAAAAAAAGGCAAGAGTGATTGCCCTGCGGGACGACGAGGAGAATGACCGCCTGCTCGCCCAAGACGAAGAAAATCCTTCGCAACTCATTTACGTTCAATACAATATCGCCGACCGCAACGAGCCGTTCAGCCCGACCATCCGACAAATTCGCAGCACTTTCAACTTCCCCGTCACCCTCAATTTGCTCGACATTGAAATCGTCTCCGAGCCGTCCAGCCACCAGTCACCCATCCCCCATCCCCAATCCCCAATCCCCAATCCCCAATCACCAATCACCATTTACCGCCCGAAAGCCATCGTCGTGGAGCCGGATTACCTGCTCGACGTGTCTGCGGTGGCGGAGTGTTTTCAAGGTTTTGGGGCGGAACCGGTTTTGTACCTGCTGAAAAAATTCTTGCCGCTCGAACAGACCTTGCCGATGATGCTGGGGAACATCGCCAACTTTTTCCTGGACGAATTGATGAACAACCGGGAGGCGAGTTTCCAGGAAACATTCCGCAAAGTCTTCAAACTCAATCCGTTGGGATTTGCGCTGCTGCCAAATGCCGCCATTCTCGAACTTCAATCTTCTTCGCAAAAACACTGGACGACCCTGAAAAACATGGTCTCCGACGGCATGAAAAAGGTCGGCATCGAGCCGTCGGATTGCTACTTAGAGCCTTCATTTTATGCGGAAACTTACGGCTTGCAAGGTCGCCTCGACGTGTTTTTCAAGGCTCATCCCGACAGTTCGGGGCAGGAAGGCAAGAGCGCCATCATCGAATTGAAGAGCGGTCAGCCGTTCATGCCGAACCGCTACGGCATTGGCGCCAACCATTTCATCCAGACCCTTTTGTACGATTTAATGGTGCGCTCCGTCTTTGGCGAAGCGGTGGAACCGGCGAGCTATATTTTGTACAGCGGTTTGGAAATCAGCCAGTTGAAATATGCGCCGCCCGTGAAAGCCGAACAAAACGAGGCGCTGCAAATCCGCAATCAGCCCCTTCCTCTCAAACACCAGTTCGGAATGCTTC
>CAZHLB010001276.1:0-1635 GCA_964533005.1 uncultured Saprospiraceae bacterium | reverse complement strand
TGATATGCAAAACCGTCGTGATGATGGTCGAGCCGCCGGGCGTCCCGACGACGATGTGAAGATTGCCGTCTTTTTCCACCACCGTCGGCGTCATCGAACTGAGCATCCGCTTGCCGGGCTGGATGGCGTTGGCTTCTGCGCCAATCAAACCGAAGTAGTTCGGCACACCTGGCTTGGCGCTGAAATCATCCATTTCATCATTCAGAAAAAAGCCTGCGCCGGAGACGATGACTTTCGAGCCGTAGTTCAAATTCAGGGTCGTCGTGACGGAAACGGCATTGCCTTCGGCGTCCACGATGGAGGTATGCGTCGTTTCAAAAGTTTCCACGCCGAGGATGGAACTATCGGGCACCGGCGCAATACTGACGGTCGCTTTCGCCGGGTCGAAGTCTTGCATCCGCCGGGCGAGGTAAGTTTCGTCGAGCAAAGAATCTTGCGGCACCCGGTAAAAGTCGCTGTCTCCCAGGTACTTAGAGCGGTCTTCGTAAACCCGGCGCTCCGCCTCGACCATGACGTGAACCGCCTGCGGCGACTGAAAACCATAGTCTGCGAGAGGAAATTTTTCCAGGATTTTCAGCAATTGCATCAGCGCAATGCCCCCGCTCGAAGGAGGTGGCATGGTGATGACCTTGTAATTTTTATATGTGCCGACGACCGGGTCACGCCATTTTGCTTCGTAATTTTTCAGGTCTTCGAGCGTGATGAGACCGCCGCCTTGCTTCATTTCTGCCACAAAAAGGTCGGCGGTTTTGCCTTCGTAAAAACCCGCTTTGCCTTGGTCACGAATGCGTTCGAGGGTGGCGGCGAGGTCTTTTTGCACGAGGCGCTCGTTCATTTTCCAGCGGTTTTGTTCCTCCAAGTCGCCTTCTCGCCAGCGTTTTAGGCGGACGAATGGCTCAGGATTGGGGTTATGTTTCATAAAAATTGACCGGTATTCGTTGAGCCTGTCCGCCTCGGCTTGGGTGAGCAGGAACCCGTTTGCCGCCAGGTCAATTGCAGGCTGCACCAGCTTTTTCCAGTCTTTCAGCTTACTGTATTTTTCAAAAGCGGCAGCCATTCCCGCCACCGTTCCTGGCACACCGACCGACAGGTGACCTTCCTTGCTCAGGGTGTCAATCACGTTTTTTTCGCCGTCGAGGTACATGTCCCGGTGAGCGGCGGCGGGCGCTTTTTCCCGGTAATCAAGGGCGGCGGCTTCGCCGTTTGCCAATCGGATGACCATGAAACCGCCGCCGCCGATGTTCCCGGCTCTCGGATAGACGACTGCGAGGGCAAATTGCGAAGCAATGGCTGCGTCCACGGCGTTGCCGCCTTGCCGCAAAATATCAGCGCCCACTTTTGCTGCCAGCGGATGCTCTGCTACCACCATTGCCGAGTCTTCGACAATGCTTTGGCGGATTTCGTAAGGCGGTTTTTCCTCCTTGTGACAAGCGGTGAAAACGGCGAAAAAAATTAAAGTGAGCAAAAAAACGGTTCGTTTCATTTTGGTACAGTAGTTGGTAAACATGGCAACGATGATGAATTTGAAAATTTGCGAGTGCGAAGCTTTGCAAAAAGTGTCGCCCAAAAACAAGTTTGGGGAGTGCTACCAACCCCAAAAGGGGTTTTGGGGGCACCCCCCCCCCAAAACCCCAA
>CAZHLB010001275.1:0-1641 GCA_964533005.1 uncultured Saprospiraceae bacterium | reverse complement strand
GACTACGCTGATATCCATTTTTTTAGGTGACTGGTGATTGGTGATTTGTGATTGGGGTTGCCCCAATAACCAATCACCAATCACCAGTCACTAACTCATTTTTTGACAAAATTGCTAACCATCAATGCAAGCAGAAAGCCATAAATCAGGCTGAAACCATAACCCATGAGAATGTCGCCGAGACTCATTTCGTAGGCTGGGATGCTATCGCCGGGTTTGGCAGTCGCCTGCATTTTCTGGCGCACCAACTCGTTCAAGCCGGAGTCTATTTTTTGAAAAAGCACGTACAACAAGCCATAAAAAAACAGCCCCGAAATCACGGCGACGAGGAAGGAAGCCTTCAGCGCCTCCTGCTTGGTGAGCTTGCCGTCGTTCAAATCCCGCAGCTTGCGGCTTGCCAAGACCATGCCTGCCACCACGACGAGCAGGCTGCCAAAACTGACGAAAGGATTGATGGCATTTTCCCGGTCGAGCTTGTAAAAAATCAGCAGGTAAACCGCCGTGCCGATGCCGGTAAGGATGCCGTAGAGGATGGTTGATTTTTGCATTTCATTGATTGTGCGTGGGTTTTGGTGGTTTGGGAGGGGCAAAAATAAAAATCCTCTGCCCTTGTGGAGGCAGAGGATTTTTATGCTGAGGAAAGGACTCCTGGCGGAGAGAGATAATTCAAAACTCAAACTTAATCTTCATCCTCAACCCCAACCCCCGCACCCCAAACAGCGAAGGCACATCCGGATGGTCGAGATAAGTCAACCGCCGCACCGCATCTATCCGCAAAAACTTGGCGATATTGCCGACGCCGAAGCCCGCCTCCAGGTAGGGTTTGTCCTCCAGCGTGTGCGTGATGATTTCCCCTTCTTCTTCTATGAACTGAATCAATTCAGGGTTTTTGTTCGGATTGTTCCGGTCGCTCAGGCGTCCGTAGATGCCTTTGAAAGTGACCACTTCCCGCAGTTTCAACTTGCGAAGCAGGGGGATTTTATTCAAAAAGAAGCCGTTGAAAAAATGCTCGACGTTGACGCTGACGTACTCGTCGCTCACAAATTCCTGGTAGTTCATCATGTTGAAAGCCCCAGTGCGGTAGGCGAAACTTTGGTTTGCCCTCGGCAGGTGAAGCAGAAAGTACGGCAGCCCGTTGCCCCAGATTTTACCTGCCTCCGCCTCGAAGCGCATCGTGCCGAGCAGCGACATGTAGAAGCGTTTGAACACGTTGAGCGAGGCTCTTTGATAGGCATAGTCGCCGCCGAAGAAGCCTGCTTTCAAGCCTTCGTTTTTCAAGCCAGCCACCAAATTCAGCGTGAAAACAGGATACTTGTTGTAAATCGGCATCCGGTAGCTGCGACCCTGGATGTATTGTTCGTTGGGCGCAAAACGGAAGCGGAAGCCGACTTCGTTGGTGCGCAATTCCTGCAAATAGCTGGTTTCCTGCGAAATCGGGTCTTGGTATTTCAACACCAAAGCGCCGACAGGCTGCATTTCCGTGTTGGTGTAGCTGAAGTTCCAGGACAGGTTGTTGTTCAGTTCGAGGAAGTATTCCGCCTGGTATTTGTCAATGAAAAGCATCTTGTCCCGGTCGCCTCGCTGGAAGGAAAGCAGGAAATTGTCGGGGCTGGAAAATTCGAGTTGTTGACCCACTAAGTT
>CAZHLB010001274.1:0-1642 GCA_964533005.1 uncultured Saprospiraceae bacterium | reverse complement strand
CGATACCAGGCAAGTCCAAGTTGGGCATACGCATCGTGGTAAGCAGGGTAAATCGCAATCGCTTTTTCAAATTGCGCCTTGCCTCGTGCCAGTGTTTGCAGGCGTTCTGATGACTTTTCCGGCAAATCCAAACCTCGTTTCGTGATTTCCAGACCGTAGTGAAAATTCAGTTTTGCCGCTTCCGGCGACACTTCGACGTCGGCTTCGTAAAGTGAGTAACTCGTTTCCCAATCGGGATTTCGCAGGACGGTTTTGACACTGTACAAAAACAGGATAACGCCCGCCACCACCCACAAGCCTTTGTTTTGGAATAAACCGGCAGCCTTCTCTTTCCAGTTGACCTTAAAAATTTTGCCCAAAACCAAAGCCAGCGCCAGCGCAAATCCCGGCGAAGCCGAATACAGCAACCGCTCGCCAAACGAGGTGCCTATGAGCAAAAATAGGTTGGTGAAAATGGAAAAATTGATGAGGAAAAAGGCAATGGCAAAGCCCCATAAGTTCTTGCGAATCAATTGCCTGACGCCAAAAACGCCGATGCCAAGCCAAACTGCCAGCGACAGCAGCACCCACCAATTGTTCCAACTCACAAGCGGAATTTGATTGTACCCAAAATCGCTGCCGAGCGGGTGCGGAAAAATGAGCGTCAACAAATATTTGCCCAGCAACAGGAAGGCGCTCGCCGAGCGGATGAGCGGGTCTTCCGTTCCCACCAAAAAATTGTCGAGCACCGAAGTCACCCCAGGGTTGGTGAACGAGCCAATCACCTCCCGCCGAACCAGCACGTAAATCAGCGCCGCCAAGCCATACAGCCCCGTCGTCACCGCTATTTTTTGCCACCCGGCTTTTGAAAAAAAGTACATCGCCAGCGGCACGATTGCCACGAAAGTCACAGCGTTTTCCTTGGAAAAAAGCGCCGCCAGGTAGCACAGCCAAGCCACCGCCAGCCATATCCAGTTGCCGCTCCGCAAGTGTTTCCAAAGCAAATTGATGGACAAAATGGCGAGCAAAAACATCACGATTTCATCCCTGCTTTTGATGTTCGCAACCACCTCCACGTGGGTCGGATGTGCCATGAAAAACAGGGTCGTCAGCAGCGGCAGCAGCAAATTGTAGCCTGTCAATAGCCTCGCCAGCGTCAAAAACAAGATTGCGCCGCTCAAGCCGTACAAAAAAATATTGATGAAGTGACTCAACTCAGGCGTGTCGGGCGCAAGCTGCCATTCCAACGCAAACATGGTCATCGTCAGCGGGCGGTACAATTCGCCGGGGCTGTTCCAGTAGCCGTACCGGGCGTGGGTTTTCCAAAGCGTGGGGATGCCTTCGACGCCTTGCTTGGTGACGAAATTTTCCTTGATGACCGAAAAATCATCCAGCACGTAGTCATGCCCTATCGTGTTGAGATACAACAGGATACCCAAAATAGCAATGCCCGTTGCCAGCCATTTTTTGAGGGATGAGGGATGAGAGGTGAAGGATGAGGGGGGGCGGGAAGGGGCGGTTGACGAAGGTTGCTGGACAGGTGAGAGCGAGCTTTTTCGATGCTCGGATGGACGGACTTTTACTTTTTTCGATGCCATGACTCAGTGCATTTTTGCGCCGTGCAAGGTAGAAAAAGGGTTAAAAACTACGGTTCATGCCTGCC
>CAZHLB010001273.1:0-1645 GCA_964533005.1 uncultured Saprospiraceae bacterium | reverse complement strand
CATGGCATTTGTCAATTGTATTTTCAAAAAGGCTAATCTAACAAAGTCAAGTTAATCAAAGTAAAGCAAAACTTAGGAGTCAGAACTTCCAAAAAGGCTTCAATACCCTTTCCACTTCGCTGATTCTGAGGTCGTATTCTTCCCAAATCATCCGGCTCGATTCCGTGTGAGGCTGCTTATAGGGCATTTCTTCCCCGTTGATACCTGCCACGAAATTGTAAATGCAACCGGGCAATTCCTGCGTGTTGTACCCGCCTTCCAGGACGGCAAAAATGTTGGAAAACCGCCGCCGCAGCATTGCACCAATTTTGTAAAAGCTGTTGTTCGTCACCCGAAGTTGAAGCAAAGGGTCAAGTTCATGCGCATCGAAACCGGCGGAGATGGCGACTACGTCCGGCTCGAATTGCTCCGCAATTGGCATCGTGGATTGCAACGAATGAATAAAAATATCGTCGCCGCTACCCGGCGGCAATGGCACGTTTACGGTAAAACCCTTGCCTTTTTCACTGCCAATTTCATCTACCCAACCCATGCCGGGGAACGCAGGGAATTGATGCAAAGACCAATAAAGCACCTCGTCTGTCTTTTCAAAAATGTGCGAAGTCCCGTCGCCGAGATGCCCGTCGAAGTCCAGAATCAGTACCCGTTTTCCTTCCAACACTAATTTTTGAGCAGCAATGGCGACGTTGTTGAACAGACAAAAACCAGTCGAGCGGTCTGGATAAGAATGATGCCCAGGTGGGCGCACGAGCGCAAAATCACCACTTTCCGAAGCTAAAATCGCAGCGCCGACTGCATGAATTGCCGCTTGATAACTACCGGGAGAAGTAATTGTGTCAGGGTCGAGCATATCGCTAAACTGACAAGCGGTTTTTACTTCAGCAATATGTGCTGGGCGGTGAACGAGCGTCAAAAACTCTTCGCCGGAAGGCACTTCTGTTTCAGGAAGGCTGTCCAGAGAAAGCAGGCGATTGGCATTTTCAGGGTGCATGCCGGTGTCGTGTTCGAGAAAAATGGGATGGTAAATGAGTTTCATACTTGCAATGATTGGAAATGGGTGAATGAAAATTACGAGTAGCCAAACATACGCCCAAGGCAATTTTTCAAGGCAGTTTCTTGGCGGATGATTTTTCTCAGCCTCCCCATTGGTTTTGCTCACTCGACAGGGCTGACGGTCGGAGGTTCTTCGCACAAAAATTTCAAACTCCAGACTCCACGTTTACGAAACTTTTGAAGTTTCGTAAACGGTTGCCACCTCGCTTTGCAAGAATGAAATTAGCCATCAAAATCACGCTCCTCAACCTGCTTGTCGTGGCGGCGACAGGCGTACTGATGCGGGTTTTGCCGTTTCTCCCAGCGACGGGCATCGAGTTTGAAAACCTACGCCACGCCCACTCTCACCTGGCATTTTTGGGCTGGGTTTATTCCGCATTTTTTCTGGGATTGGTGCGCTGGTTTTTGCCTGCCAGGAGTTTTGAAAAGCGCAGATATGACCGGCTTTTTTGGCTCAACCAGGCAAGTTTGGCGGGCATGTTCATCGCTTTTATAGTGAGCGGGTACGGTGCTTTTTCGATTGCTTTTCTGACGGCGCACACGTTGCTGGCTTACGTTATCATTGCCCGTTTTTTGAAGGATTGGCATCCAA
>CAZHLB010001272.1:0-1648 GCA_964533005.1 uncultured Saprospiraceae bacterium | reverse complement strand
TCTGCGAGGATGACAAAAGCGACTTGCAGACGGCACACCAGACAGGGCGAAAACAAGATGCTTGAAAATTCAGGTTGTCTCATGTTACTTCTTGGCGGACTTTGCGGGTAAAAAAAAGCATCACGAAGGATTTTCCATCACGTAATACATCTCCACCTCGCCCACATTTTTAGCTGGAACTTTCCCCCGGTACTCGCAGGCAAAATCATTTTTCACCTGCGCAAAAGTCGAGGCGGAAATGTTGACTTTCCCAGGTTCGCTGCTGGTTTCAAGGCGGGAAGCTACGTTGACCGTGTCGCCCCAGATGTCGTAGGCAAATTTTTTCGAGCCGACCACGCCTGCTACCAAGGGTCCAGTGTGAATGCCAATTCTCGCCTCGAATGCCGGTTCGCCCCGGCTGATTTTTTCAACATTCCAGCTTTTCAAAAACTCCTGGATCTCCAGCGCCGCCCTTACTACGTTTTTTGGGTGGCTGCCATCCTCCTCTGGCAAACCGCCTGCGCACATGTAGCTGTCTCCGATGGTTTTGATTTTTTCCAACCCGTTCCTGCCGATGATTTCGTCAAACTTTTTGAAGGCATAATTCAGGTCACTGACCAATTTCTCTGCCGAAAGCAATTTTGAAATAGAGCTAAAACCCTCAAAATCAGTGAAAAGCACGGTAGCGTTTTTGTAGTGCCTTGCTACCACTTCGTTTTTACGCTTCAATTCCTCCGCCACCGCCGCAGGCAGGATATTCAGCAAAAGCTCTTCCGAACGTTTGCGCTCTTCCTCGATGATATTGTTTTTTTCCGCAAGGACAGCATTGTGTTTGCTGGTCACTTGGTAGCGGTTGAACAAGCCCGCTGCCAGCAACAACACGAAGCCAACCGCCGCCAACAGCAAATTTCGCTGGCTCTTTTTCAACTGAATTTCCGCCTCCTTTTCCCGCAATTGCGCCTCTTTTTGCTCCACAATCATTTTCTGGTTCACCAATTCCATCGAATCCAGCATGCCAGCATACGTCAGTGAGTCGAGCACCTGCTTTTGCATGGAAATCTGCAAGGCATACTTCACCTGTTCGGCAGTCATGTTTTGAATAGTGGCGCTTTGTTGACGCACCATTTGTTGCATGATTTGCTGGTTCTTTTTCAGCTTTTCCGAGTACTGGTGGGTGGATTTCAACTCGGCATTGAGCTTTTCATTTTCCTGAAGGGTTTGCTGCAATTGCTCATTGGTTGCCTTTTTCCCACCTTCTGCCGAGGTGACGGCTTGTCCCGGTGAAATTTCCCCGGTTAGCACGGCGATGTCTTTGAGAATTTTGTCCAGTTCCTTGCGCTTTTCCAGGATTATCGCAAGCTCTTTCATTTGTTGCAGGTTGTCGAGGCGGAGGTCGAGTTCGGTGGTCAGGCGGTTGCTTTCCTGGAAGTTTTTGAAAGCTCTGTTTTTTACGGCGGGCTTGCTGTTTGGAATTTTCGCCTGCGCTTTTCCTTGTTTGTTCAATGCCTTAGCCATGTATTCATTTAAGTCGGCTTTCCGGGCGGCATCGTAAGCTTTTTCGGCGAGGTCGGAAGCTTTGTGGTAAAATCCCTGCTCAAAATACAGACTTGAAAGCGTGAGTGCATCTTCCATGTAGCGCACGCCTTTTTGTTGAGGCAGGGATTTTTCA
>CAZHLB010001271.1:0-1655 GCA_964533005.1 uncultured Saprospiraceae bacterium | reverse complement strand
GTTCAATCGCTCGGAAGATTTGGAGGCGTCGAAATGACCGTCACGGCGCAGGTATTCCAAGCCGGTGGCGGCAAAAAAGCCTTTGCCCAAGTCTCGTTGCAAAGCCAAACCGGCGTGCCAGCCGAGGATGGTTTGCTCGCCGCTGTCAGGCTGCACCTGGAAAATTTGACCGGCGACGAAGCCGAAGTGGAAGGGTGATTCGGGTTGTTTTTTCGGCTCGCCGGAGACTTTTAGTTGCTTTGAAAAATCACCTGAAACACCATTTAGCACTGGCGGAAGTCGCTGAAAATCAATTTTTTGCCTAAAAATGGACGCATCGGTTTCAGCGGAAGCCGCTTCGGAAATTTGGCTCGATGACGGCTGTTCCAGCTCGCTTGAAATTGCTTCGGAGACAACCGTTTCGGCATTTTCAACAGTGGCGTTTTGAGCGGCGGTGATTTCGTTGGCGATTTTCTGCGTGGTCGTTTTTTGCGCTTCGCCGTTTTCAACGGCAGAAGTTTTTGAGCTGCCCCTCCCTTTTCTGGCTGCCGATTTGCCGCCTGGCAAACTTGTTTCCGGCGAAGTTTCCGTTGTCGCACGGTCAGGCGGAGCAGGTGCACCGGTTTTTTCATTATTGAAATTTTCACTCGCAACCGCCTGATTTTCAGCCCTTGCAACCGACGGCGAGCGTTCGTTTTTGCCGCCAATCGCCACCACTGCCATTGCCACCGTCGCCACCAGCGCCGCTCCGCCCAGCCACCAAAAAATCAAAGCCCGCCTGCGCCGCCGCTTGTTTGCGTCGAGCAATTTTTCCGCTTCCTGCCAATACTCGTCTTTGAACTCGAACTGGCGCTCGCTCAGATTTTCCCGGAAAAACCGGTCGAGGTTGTTTTCCATGTTGATAAAGGTTGATGAGGGTTGATAAGGGTTGATGAGGTTGATTTCGCTTGGCGAAATCAACCTCATCAACCCTTATCAACCCTCATCAACTCTTTCATTTCGATTTTCGCCAGCATCTCCCGCAACCGCTGCCGGGCGTGGGAAAGATGCCATTTTGAAGTTCCTTCGCTCATGCCGAGCAACTCACTGATTTCCTTGTGACTGTAACCGTCAATGGCAAAGAGGTTGAAGACCTTTTGACTCACCGGCGGCAAGGTTTTTATCATCGCTTCCAACTGCCCGGCGTCGAAGCGCAGCGCCGCTTCATTGAAATCCACCAGGTCGGAAGAATGGTCGTGGGCATTGAAATCCCGGCTCTCCATCAGCTCCCGCACCTTACGGTTTTTGCGGAAATCGTCAATCAGCACATTTATCATGATGCGCCGAATCCAAGCTTCGAAAGGCACTTCGGGTTGATACTTTTCAAGGTTTTGGATGATTTTCAGGAAGCCCAGGTTGAGCATCGAAACTGCTTCCGCCTCGCCGTTTCGGTAGCGCATGCACACGTTCATCAGCACTTGGAAGCAGTGCCGGTAGAGGTTGTACTGCGCCCGGCGGTCGCCGTTGGCGGCATCTTTTAGCAGTTGCGGATTGGGCACAAAAAGGAAATTGGAAATTGGGGAAATTGGAAATTCAATTTCCCCAATTTCTCTGCTATTTCGTAACTGTTTAGCACGCCCAGCTACCTCCCTGCGTCTCCAAGTCGCTTTTGTCATCTTCGCAGAAGACCTACAAAG
>CAZHLB010001270.1:0-1658 GCA_964533005.1 uncultured Saprospiraceae bacterium | reverse complement strand
ACGTCCCGTTTGCCCAGTCGCTAACATCAAGGGTCAGGGTTTGGTTGACGAAGGGTTCTGCGACGGCGGTTTTGGCAGCTATTGCCTGACCCAGGGCATTGAAAACACGCACCGGGAAATCAGCAAATTCAACCGTGGAAAACTCCACCACCAACTCGTCGTGGACTGGATTCGGGCGAAGTCGGACGAAGCCGATTTCAGTCGTGTAAGTCTCCTGGAAATTGCCCGCCGCCCGCTCCTCGGCATGTGCGATGCAGTAGCCGTGCAGGTAAACCATGCTGTTGAAAAGGTTGAGCCTGCCGCCGGTGGCGGTTTTGTCTTGCAGACTTGCCACCGGGTCAACGCCTTCAAAAATGGCATCTCGCACGAGCCGGGCGGTTTGCGCAGGTTGCGTTTTGGCGGAGGCGGCGAGGTCGGAACAAGGCAGGCTGTACAGCAAAGCAACCCCTCCGGCGACGTGCGGGCAGGCAGACGAGGTGCCGCCAAAATCTTCTTTGTAGCGTTGAAGCGTGTTGGTCGTGGTCGTCCCTTTGCCGGGTGCGGCGAGGTCAATCGAGACCTTTCCGTAGGCTGCATTCGGCGCTCGCAGGTCGTTGGAGTCGGTGCTGGTGACAGAAATGAGGTACTCGCTGGGGCAACTCGTTGGGATATCGCCTTGCACGTCCACGTCCCAATCTTCGTTGGCGGTGGCGGCGACGCTGAGGACGCCTGCCTCTCCGAGCGGGTCGTACGATTCGCCCCAAGTTGGCTGTTCTTCGCAGGCGACGCCATCCAAGCCAAAAGAGCCATTCGTCACGACGACAAAAGCGCCTTCTGCGCCATTCGTCTGGTTGTATTTTTCCCGCAGGGCAAGCACGTATTGAAATGCCTCCACCACTTCGCTGGCATATTCGACGCCGAGAAACATGAGCTTGACATTCCAGTTGACGCCCGCCAAACCCTTGCCGTTGTTACCTTTTGCGCCGATGGTGCCGGCGACCCAGGTGCCGTGATTTTCCACGGAAAACTCAGGCGAGCTGTCCCTGAAATTCCAACCATTGACGTCGTCGGCATATCCGTTACCATCGTTGTCATTGCCGTCGCCGGGAATCTCACCTGGGTTTTGCCAGATGCTTCCTGCAAATTCTTCGTGGCTCAGGTCGAAGCCTTTGTCGAGCACGGCGACTACGATTTCGTCGCTAACTGCCGTCTGTCCGCCTGTTGAAATTTCCCAGACTTGGGGCGCTTCGATGAGCTTCATGTCCCACTGAGTTTCAAAAAGCGGGTCGTTGGGAATGCTGTCCCGGAAGGTGACTGCCTGGTCGAAACGGGCGGATTTGACTTGGCTCTGTTTTTCCAAAAAGGCAGGCAGAGATGCGTTTTCGAGGTCGTTTTCGAAGGACAAAAGATAAATGCCGAACCTCGGCGCAAGCGGTTTTTTCAATTTCAACCCAACCGCAGACGGCAGTTGCGCAGCCATTTTTTCAACAAAATCAGCCTCCGCTACGCCGGGTTGGAATTGCACGATGATGTCTTTCCTCGAATGTTCTTGCTGGGAAAAGAGCGGGTTGGCGAGCAAGAGTGTGAGTAAAATGAGGGTGTTGAAAGTTTTCATACCAATACTTTTTGAGCTTCAGAAGTGTAGGGTTGATGCTCGAATCTGGCGAAAAGCTGACAGG
>CAZHLB010001269.1:0-1658 GCA_964533005.1 uncultured Saprospiraceae bacterium | reverse complement strand
CGCTAACCCACGCAACTCAGAAAAAAATTGAATAAACCCCAAAAAAAAAATTCCTTTGTATGGAAAAAAAATTTGAATTTCATCAATTCATCATCATTAACAAGGTAGTTTGAAGCGGTTTAGAAATTCTCTTATGTACCTTGAACTTGCCGCTCACACGTTTTCTCCTCTCTAACAGACAAGTTCAACCTACTTTGCTAAATTCTGAACCGAACAAACGCTCAATCAAAAAAATTTGCCCTATGAATGAACTCTTAACACTCGCCAAACAAGTCCTGCAAGTCGTCACTCCCATCTTGAAAAACAAGGTTTTTCAGCAAATCGGTAATGATTTTTCTGAAGCCCTCACCAATGAAGGGCTCGCATTGTGGCAAAAAATCAAGCCAGTATTCATCCAGGAGGATGAGAAAAAAGCCCTCCTTCAGCTAGAAGAAAAGCCAGCTGACAGCCAGGCACAAGAAGAATTCCAGTTTTTCCTGGTCAACAAGCTGCGCCAAGAGCCATCGCTGAAGCAAGAGATTGAAACGCTCCTTGCAAACAGCAAAGCATTGCAAGCCTCGCAGGTCAACATGCAGCATTTCGGGCATGGAGACCAATTCGTTGGAAACAAGTACGTCGGTTATTCCCCCCCTCCACAATAGGTTTTTGCAAACTCAACATCGGTATGACAGCGAAACTCGCCGACCGTGCATTTGCACATAACCTTTCCTGATTAACCATTTATGCCGCCAGCGGCATGGCATATTTACAAACGGCAACATCGTCACTGTGAGAGGAGGTTGTTTCCCACCGGTCACCGCCTGCTCTTCAAAAAGTTGCAATTCCGGCATGGCACATTTTCAATTTATCAAGGACGACTCTTTCCCGGAGTCCTTGCCTCGAGGGGCAATTTCGGCAGTCGCTCCGGCGGGTGGGCCGCACATTTTTATTTTTTCTCACGACCTGTTTTATCATCCTGCTATGTTGGACTGGCGCTACGAACAAGAAGAAAGCGGCAAGCACCTCGCCTGCATTTCCGACATGGAAGCCTGTGCCGGTAGTTTCCTCGACAGCGGGAAGGACTGGCGGGGGCTTACTTTCCACCGGGCGCCGCAAGGTTATGCGGCTTACGAAATCGGCTGGCGGAAGGGCAGCGTCCGCATTCAAAAAGTGAGCGGCAAGCCGTCTGCCGGCAGGCAATATGAATTGCTTTGGTCGTTGACCAAAGCCCACGTGCCCATCATGAATGAATGTTACCGCCCGTGGAGAGAAAGCGGCTTTCACGAAAACCAAAATTATCCTGTGATGGACAACCTGCTCTTGAGTCATTTTTGGGAAAGCGCTACCACTGTCGTGGACGACATCAATTCAGGGTTGCCGGATGGCGAGGATTTTCAAGACTTTCTGACCGACGAGGAACTGCACGAATTGGAATTGCTCAAAGGAGTGGTTGTTGACAAGCTGAAATTTGGCAGCCAGATACGCTCGCTACGCCCCTTTTCAACGGATTTACTGCGCCAGGGCGCAGAGCGTTTCCTGGAATGGCGACAGCGAGGCAGCAGTTTGCGGGAAACGGACTTAGTCATTTTCGCCGATGAAGATTGCCGCCATCCAATGGGCGAATCAGCTATTTCGGCTTTCGGCGGAATCGCCACGGCAGCGCGCACCCGTCACGAAGA
>CAZHLB010001268.1:1119-1659 GCA_964533005.1 uncultured Saprospiraceae bacterium | reverse complement strand
AGCCCGCCCCAGGTCATCCTCACCACTGCCTACCACCAGTACGCTCTCGAAGGCTACGAACTGAACGTGGTGGACTACCTGCTCAAACCTTTCGGCTTCCCTCGCTTCCTCGCCGCCGTCAACAAACTCCACCTTCCCAACCCGCCGCCCCCCAATCACCAATCACCCATCACCAATCACCGCCCCTTCCATTTTTTTAATGAAAACAAGCGCCAGGTCAAGGTATTCAACGATGAAATCCTATACGTGGAGAGCCTGAAAGAGTACGTGAAAATTGTGGTGAAAGGCGGCAAGCCGGTAGTTACGAAGTTTCAAATCGGCGAGTTGGAGGCATTTCTGAACGACCCGAATTTGCTGCGCATCCACCGCTCGTTTCTGGTGGCGAAGGATAAAATCGAAGCTTATTCTGCGACGGAAGTGGAGGTGGGAGGGAAAAAATTGCCGGTGGGAAGGAGCTTTCGGGGAGGTTTGAAGTAAAAAGTAAAAAGGCAAAAGTGAAGTCAAAAGTGGGGAAGGCAAAAGTGGCAGCATCCACTTTTG
>CAZHLB010001268.1:0-1109 GCA_964533005.1 uncultured Saprospiraceae bacterium | reverse complement strand
AACGCAACTTTTGCGTTTTTTACTTTTGACTTCACTTTTGCCTTTTTACTTTTTACTTCAAAATCAAGGTCTCGGCGACCGCTTGCTCACCCGCACGGTTTTTATCACGTTGCGCCGGGCGTCCACCATGCTGACGAGGTACATTCCGTCGGGCAATTCAGACAAATCGTAGCGGCTGTTGGCGTAGGTGTTGAAAGTTTTGACCCGCTTGCCGAGGATGTTGGAAATCCACAACTGCCTGACGGAGTTGTTTTTAGAAAGGAAAAAATAATCCTCTGTGGGATTGGGAAAAATGCGCAGGCTGACTTTTTCAGCTTCGTTCGAGCGGTGATTTCTGCCGTTGACGCAGAGATCGAAATCGGCAGAGCCAAGCACTTTGCCGGGGTCGGCATAGTCCGTGAAACGGATGGTCATTTCGGCGCAACCAGGCGTTTTGCGAGGCAAAATGTCCAAATCCAGCGTGGTCGTTTCGCCGGGGGCGAGGGTGATGGGCGTGATGTAAAAATTGCCGTTTCCGACACCTTCTCTCGAAATGGCGTAGCTGGCGTTTTGGTCACAAACCCGAAATTCCCAGGCGTCTGGTGCGTCCATGATTTCGAGGTTCCATTGCAGGCTGAGGTAGCGGTTGCTGGTGTTGGTGATGTGGCGGTGCGCCACAAATTCTTGCCAGTAATCAGTGAGTTCTTCCTGGTCGAAATGGCTTTCGCTGCCGTTGGCGTCAATGCGGAGGGTTGTTTGCGAGCGGAGGCTCGTTGAAAGGATGGTCAGGAAAGCAAGAAGTAAAAGCTGTTTCATTAGATTCTCTATTTGATGCCGTCAAAAATAAGCGAATTCAAGTTTCAGGGGGCGGCTCGCCGGGAACATGACCTTTTTTAGAAAGAAATTAACGGCAAAAGGTTGCCGCGTGCCCGTCCCACGCCCGTCGGACTGAGTCGCTTTTGTCATCCTCGAAGAGGAACCGTCCCGCCCCAAGCACGTCCCATCGACGTCCAATCCACGTCTGGCTGAGTCGCTTTTGTCATCCTCGAAGAGGAACCGTCCCGTCCCAAGCACGCCCCATCCACGTCTGGTTAAGTCGCTTTTGTCATCCTCGAAGAGGAACCGTCCTG
>CAZHLB010001267.1:0-1659 GCA_964533005.1 uncultured Saprospiraceae bacterium | reverse complement strand
TTGTAGTCTTCACCCCCAGCACGCCCAGCAATCCCCTCGTCAATTCCCGTGCAATCGTCCGCCCGATTTGCCGGGTCGTCGGGCTGTCAATCACCTCCTCGAAAGTGCTTTTTTCCCGGCGGGAAGTGCTGGTTGTTCGCACCGCTTTTTCCTTTTGCTGCCGCATTTCTTCCCGGTGCGCCTCGCCTTGCGCCTCCTCGATTTTTTCGTTCAAAATCTCGTAGGCGCTCTCCCGGTCAACCGCTTCATTGTACTTCCGCAGCAAGTTCGACTGGCGCAAAATGGCGTCAATTTCCAATTGCGACAAAATATCCATCCTCGATTGCGGCGCTCGCAGCAGCACGTGGGCAAGCGGCGTCGGAATGCCTTTTTCATTCAGCGCCGTGAACATTGCCTCGCCGATTCCAAGCTCGGTCAGCAGATTGTCCACGTCGTAATATTCGGTGAGCGGGTAGTTTTCGGCGGCGAGTTTGATGGCTTTGCGGTCTTTGGCGGTGAAGGCTCGCAGAGCGTGTTGCACCTTCAAACCCAATTGGCTGAGCACCGAGTCGGGAATGTCCGCAGGGTTTTGCGTGACGAAAAAAATGCCCACGCCCTTCGAGCGAATGAGCTTGATGATGGCTTCGATTTGGTCGAGCAGAGCATCCGATGCCTCCTCGAAAACCAAGTGCGCCTCGTCAATGAAAATTACCAGCTTGGGCGCATCCAAATCGCCCGCTTCGGGGAAGGTGGCGTAAATCTCCGCCAGCATTTGCAACATGAAAGTCGAGAACAGCTTCGGTCTGTCCTGGATATCCGTCAGGCGGACGATGGAAACCATGCCCCGGCCATTTTCATCCAAGCGGCAGAGGTCGTCCACGTCGAAAGAAACTTCTCCGAAAAACACATCCGCTCCCTGCTGTTCCAACTCCACGATTTTGCGCATGATGCTGCCGACGGTGGCGGTGGAAACCAATCCATAGACGCCTTGAAATTCATCCTTGCCTTCGCCGGTGAGGAATTGCAACACTTTTTTGAAATCTTTCAGGTCGAGCAAGGGCAGGTTGTGGTCGTCGCAATATTTGAAAACCACTGCCACGACGCCTCCTTGCGTGTCATTCAAGCCCAGGATTTTGGAAAAAAGCACGGGACCAAACTCCGTCACCGTTGCCCGCAGGCGAGCGCCTTTTTCATTCGACAAACTCAAAAATTCAACCGGGCTGCCGGAAGGCATGAAAGGAATGCCCAATTTCAGGTGCCGTTCCTCGATTTTCGGATTGCTCGAGCCGGGCACGGCGATGCCGCTGAGGTCGCCTTTGATGTCCATCAGCAAAGTCGGAATGCTGTTTTCGGAGAGTTGCTCGGCGATGATTTGCAGCGTTTTGGTTTTGCCGCCGCCGGTTGCCCCGGCAATCAAACCGTGCCGGTTCATCATTTTGAGCGGCACTTTTATCATCACGCCGGGCAAGGCTTCCTTGTCGAGCATGGCGCCGCCGAGGACGATGGAGTTGCCTTTGAAGGTGTAGCCAGCGGTGATTTCCTGGATGAATTTTTCTTGGTTTGCCATTTTGGTGCAAAAAGCTGACAGGCAGAAAAGGGGCTTTTGAGAGAAAAAAAATGAGGGGCAAACTGCGACGCGAGGAGGATGGGAACGCGGATGACACGGATTGGGCGGATTGA
>CAZHLB010001266.1:0-1671 GCA_964533005.1 uncultured Saprospiraceae bacterium | reverse complement strand
CGATTTGCACCGCTCCATTGTCGAGGCGGCGCAAGCCCCACTGGTCGTGGCGAGGCGAGTAAAACCACTCGAATTTTTCCAGCAGGAAAGGGTTGGCGTCTTCGCTCCAGGGTTGGTTTTGTTCGATATTTTCGCTGCCGATGCGGATGGTGAAATGTTTGGCGAAGCTGTTTTCACCTGCTATCCTGCCATCCTCGGTGAAATCGTAATTGGTGAAATTATCCTTGCGCCAGGCTTTGGCTTGCCGCTCGAACAGTTCGATTCGGTCAAATTCAGGCTGCACAACCAACTCTCCCCGAAAGTTCGCCACGCCGAGCCGCTTGTTTTTGATGACCACGCACAAGCCATGTTTCATCGGGGAAATGTAGTCGTAACCGAAGGGTATGATTTCCTGGTCGCCGAGGGTGACGATGCCCCAATTTCCATCCACATTCACCCGAAACAGGTCGTTGTCGTAAGGCTGAATTTCATGGTAACGATTCGCCAGGACGAGGTTGCCGCCGAGGTCGAGCAAACCCATGAGCCGCTGCCTTTTGCACAAAACGTAGTTGTCTGAAAATGGGTAGTAAGCTTCGTATTCGCCGTTGGTAATCAACGAATTGCTTTCGAGAGAAAACAGAAAAGCCTTCCCGTCGGCAGCCAACCGGAGGAATTTTTCGGAGAGTTTTCCGAAGTGGTCGAAGCCGGGTTTCAACACTTGCCGCCCGTCGGCGTCCACCGCTCCCCACTTGCGGTCTTTTTTAAAAAAGAAAAGGTTGGCGTTTTGCGCCCTGATTTCATCGGCTTGCGGCGGCAGGATTTCAGCGCCGGTGGGCAGGAGCAAGCCAAATTTGCCGTCTTGTTCCGTTTGAAAATACATGCCCACCATCTCTTCCGGCATGTTTTTAAAAAGCGCCACTTCCTCGTATTTCGGCGCAGCAATTTGCCGCCCGGCAGCGTCCACGATGCCCCATTTTTTATCCATTTGAAAAGCCAGGAAGGCAGTGACGTTGCGGTTGCCGCCGCTCCCGCTCAACACTTCAACTCGTTCATAACCAGGCTTTAAAATGACTTGCTCTTGCAGATTGATGACTTTCCACTGGTCTTTTTCGAGCACGGAAATCAAGGTGCTGTCGAGGGCTTTGAGGTCGCCGAAGCGAGGCGGCAGCACCTCTCTGCCTTTTGCGTCGAGCATTCCGACCTTGCCGTTTCGTTGCATGACGGCATAGCCAAATTGCTTGAATTCGCCAATGGCATCGTACGTGGCAGGCACCACGATTTTGCCTTCGGTGCTCATCAAGCCCCATTTTTTGTTCTTTTTGACGGGAAAAAGCGGCTGACCGGCGAGGTGCAGGGGCAGTTGGGACAGCAGCGGCAGCAGCAGGAGAAGTCGGAAGAAAACAGGCGCTTTTCGAGTTTGCATAAGTCGTTCGTTCAAGTAAATCGGTGGTTGGAGAAGAAAACGGCAATGGCTTGGAATTGGGGCAGCCAGGCTTTAATTAACTTTTTTCAACCTAAAAAAACGGCGGCAAAGATGCAAACCTGCCTGCCAGACGAGGATTGTTTCACAAAGAAAAAAAATCTCACAACGAAATAATGCCCATGCGGGGAAAAGCGACATTTGGCGAGTTTTGAGACTGAATCACAAGTCGTACTGAGTCGCTTGCGTGTCGCCTTTGTCATCCTCGAAGA
>CAZHLB010001265.1:0-1672 GCA_964533005.1 uncultured Saprospiraceae bacterium | reverse complement strand
CAACTGGAAAACCAGCACGTCCATATACTCCATGTCATTGGTGTCAAGTCCCGTGTCCAAATTGCAGGTGACGCAGAAAAAGCATTCCGAATGGTGGATTTTTTTCGTGATTTTAGTCAATTCGGAGGTTTTGCCGGAGCCACGCATTCCGGCAAGAAACAGCAGGGTCTTGTTGTTGACATTCGGAATGCGGTTGTATTTAAATGTGCGGGCGTCAACGTTCAAAGATTTGTACAGGACTTTGTCTTCAAAGTCGCCCCGCACATCGGAGAAATCAGTGAAAAAAGGGTGGTCAGCCGGGATGGGCACGTCGAAGCGCACGGCATTGTCCACCTCCGCCAGTGAGTTTGCTTTTCTATAATATGCCAGGTTGTCGTTCATGATTTTCAATAAATGGTATCGGCAAATGTATCAAATAATGCCTGAGAGCTTGTTTGAGTTTTGCTGTCCATAATCCAGGAAAGAGACTAGTCCTTCATCTAAAAATGCCCGCCCCCCATAGAATTTGAAATTTGCGCACCCGAACCGCCTTTCTACCTTTCCCGCCAGGAACCGGCAAGCCACTTTTGCCTTTTGCCTTTTTACTTTTGACTTAAAAATCATGTCCATTTTAAGACTGGAAAACGTCGTCAAATCATACGACAACACGGTCGCCGTTGACCACGTCAGCTTCGACGTGCCGAGGGGCAGCATCTTCGGCTTGCTGGGGCCCAACGGCGCAGGCAAAACCTCGCTCATCCGCATCATCACCACCATCACGCAAGCCGACAGCGGCAAGGTTTGGCTCGACGGCGAACTGCTCGACGCCCGCCATCCCGCCCAGATTGGCTACATGCCGGAGGAGCGGGGCTTGTACAAAAAAATGAAGGTCGGCGAGCAACTCACCTACCTCGCCCGGCTCAAAGGCATGAGCGCCAACGACACCCGGCAAGCCATCCAACATTGGTTCGATAAATTCGACATCAAAGCCTGGTACGGCAAGAAAGTGGACGAACTGTCGAAGGGCATGCAGCAAAAAGTGCAGTTCATCGCCACCGTGATGCACCGCCCCAAATTGCTCATCCTCGACGAGCCGCTCACGGGTCTCGACCCCATCAATTCCAACCTCATCAACGACACCATCCGGGAACTGAACCGGGAGGGCACGACCGTCCTTTTTTCCACCCACCGCATGGAGCAGGTGGAGGAGATGTGCGAGCATATCGTCTTGATTAACAAGGGAAAAAACATCCTGCAAGGCAGGGTGAAACAAATCAAGGAGCAGTTCAAGGAGCACTTGTTTGGCATCGAATACGATGGTGAATTGCCCGTAGGCATCGAGGCTGCCAATGTCGCTTGGGATGTTTTTTCGAGCAACGACCATCAGTTGGTGGTGCAGGTGAACGAGGGCGGGGACTCGAATGAAATCTTGCGGTATCTGATTCAGCAGGGCGTTCATATTCGGTCGTTTCATGAAATTTTGCCGAGCATCAATGAGATTTTTATTCGCCAGGTGTCTGGGAGTTGATGGGGCGAGCTGTTTTCATTTCAAAAAACAGCTCTTCCTTAAATATTTCGCACGTCTGGCTGAGTCGCTTTTGTCATCCTCGAAGAGGAACCGTCCTGTGTCCCACGCCCGTCTGACTGAGTCGCTTTTGTCATCCTCGAAGAGGAACCGTCCGCGTCTCATGCC
>CAZHLB010001264.1:0-1675 GCA_964533005.1 uncultured Saprospiraceae bacterium | reverse complement strand
CATCGTAAATCCTGCCATCAGCCATTCCATCGACAATCATGTAATCATGTAATCACCAATCATTTAATCCATCCCTGTAGGCTGAATATCAAAAAGTTAGCCTCAGAACTCAAGCTAAATCAACCCAAGCCACTTCAAAACGAAAACTCGCATGACACAACTCCTGGAAAAAACACAAAAGATTCATCCCATCCTCTGGCTGGCGGGCGGCATTCTGCTCGCCTACATTGCTACCCGTGCCTGGTCGCTCGGTTTCACCCATGATGAAAGTCTGACCTACACCATCGTGCGGGGCAACCCAACCTGGGCAGGCACCGCCAACAATCACGTGCTGAACACTTGGTTCACGAAGGCGTCGTCCTGGCTGTTCGGTTACGATGAATGGGCACTTCGGCTTCCCAACGTGCTTGCTTTCCTTGCCTATTTTTTCTTTTGGGCAAAAATCACGGAGCGTTTGCGGCTTCCCTGGCGATGCCTGGCGGGCGCTTTTCTGCTGCTAAATCCATTTGCTTTGGACTTTTTCAGCTTGTGCCGGGGCTATGGGTTGGCAATGGCGTTTGGCATGGGCAACCTTTATTTTTGGATAAAAGCATTGGAGCGAAAAGAGGTTGGATGGGTGGCAGCGGCGCTCGCTTCGGGTGTTTTGGCGGTTTATTCCAATTATTCATTTACTACCTTTTTTGTCGCCGTTCAAGCCGCTGGTCTATTGGCGTTTTACCTGTCGGGAAAATTTTCTACTTGGAAAATAATGTTGCCATTGCTTGCCGTGACGGCAGCGGCACTCGTTCCTGCATTATTGCATATTTTAAAATTGTCGGGTAAGAATGAGTTTTATTATGGCGTCAGCAATATCATAGAGACCTGGAATTCACTGGTTTTTAAGTCTTTGTACACCGTTCCGGTTGCTAAAAACGGGTGGGTAGTTTTAATCTCAACCGGCATAATATTGGTGTCGTTCGCCGCCGGGATTTACTTTTTTATTCGGGAAAAATCATTGGCAGCTTTTCGGTTTTTGTGGCTGGTTTTTGCCTTTTCAATGCTGTTGCCAATTGCCTTGCATTATGGCATGGGATTTATTTATCCCATCGAGCGGTATGCCATATTTTTAATCCTGGTAAATGGGCTATATCTGCCTTATTTGCTGCAAACTGCATTTAAAAACATATCGCCTAAATTAAATCTTGCAGCCGCAGCATTATTATTCCTAATTGTGGCAGTGCCTTTTATTCGAGGCATCAATTTTCATTATTCAATTACCTGGAAGGAGGATTCAGACACGAAGGCTGCCGTTTTGTTGCTGGCGAAAGAAGCCGATGGTGCACCGACCCGGCTTGGCGTCAGCCCGCAATTTGAGCCTGCCGTTAATTATTACAGGGAGCGGCTCGGTTTGAATTGGCTCGAAAAAGCGACCAGGGAGCCAATAATTCCGGGCGGTTCAGATTATTTTTATTGTTTTCAGCGGCAGGTGGAGGCTTTGCAGCCGGTTAAAATCATCCATTGTTTTGAAGTAACGGAGAGTTGTTTGGTGAAGAATGAGAAATAAGGAAATGAGCCGGCTATGATTTTTTGTAACCGTTTAGCACGTATAGCTGAGTCGCTTTTGTCATCCTCGAAGAGGAACCGTCCACGTCTGATGTGCCGTCTGCAAGTCGCTTTTGTCATCCTCGAAGAGGAA
>CAZHLB010001263.1:0-1678 GCA_964533005.1 uncultured Saprospiraceae bacterium | reverse complement strand
ATACTCGCACGACTACTTTTCCATCGAGCACATTTTGCCCCTCATTTTAGGTGGGCTGCATTTTTTTGAAAATCTCGCCTATTGCTGCCAAGCCTGCAATAATCACAAGTATATCCATATCGCAGCCGTTGACCCGCTGACCGGGCTGCCAGCGTCACTTTTTCATCCACGCCAACAACAGTGGAGCGACCATTTTGAATGGAATGAAAATTTTACCCTCATCCTTGGACTGACACCTACCGGACGAGCCACTACCGAGAAGCTGCACCTGAACCGGGAAGGGCTGGTCAATTTGAGAGAGGCGCTTGTGATTGCAAAAAAACATCCACCTGGCTTTTGGGCGTGAGAAAAAAGGTAAGCCAACTCTCACCCTTTCAATTTTCAGCATGAGGTTACTCTATCATTTAGTTGTCAGCGCCTATTTTCTCTCCATCCGGATTGCGTCGCTTTTCAATGAAAAAGCCAGGCAATGGACGGCAGGCAGGCAAGGCTTGTTTGAAAAATTGAGGCAAGAATTTCCACCTGAAACTGCGAGCAGGCAGCCGTTGATTTGGATGCACTGCGCCTCTCTCGGCGAGTTCGAACAAGGCAGGACGGTGCTGGAAGCCTTGAAAAAACAGCGCCCGGACTGGAAAATCCTGCTCACCTTCTTCTCACCTTCCGGCTACGAAATCCGAAAAAACTACCCCGGTGCAGACTGGATTTTTTATCTGCCTGCCGACGGGCGAAAAAATGCCCGCCGCTTCCTTTCCATCGTGCAGCCCACCGTAGCAATCTTCGTGAAATATGAATTTTGGATGCACTACCTCGCCGAATTGAAAAACCAGGCAATTCCCACTTTTTTGATTGCCGCCGTTTTTCGCAAATCGCAGCCTTTTTTTCAATGGTACGGCGGCTTGCACCGGGAGATGCTGGGATGTTTCACCAAAATTTTTGTCCAAAATGAGGCGTCTCGCAAGCTGCTGGAAAGCATCAAAATGAACCAGGTGGAAGTTGCAGGCGACAGCCGGGTTGACCGGGTGCTTGAAATCGCCGCTCAATTGAAGTCATTTCCAACGGTTGAAAAATTTTGCACTGGTGCTCCGGTGCTGGTTTGCGGCAGCACCTGGCAGGCAGATGAGGACATTCTTTGCAAGTTCATCAATCGGCAGGCGGGGTCTGAATGGAAATTTATTATTGCTCCTCACGACGTGCAAACCGCTCGAATTCAGCAGGTTGAGAAAAAATTGAAGCTGCCGTTCGCCAGATTTTCCCAATTGGAAAGGCTGGAAACCAATGCACTAACCCACTTTCGAGTTTTGCTTATTGACAACATCGGCATGTTGGCGTGGCTGTACCAATTTGGGAAAGTCGCCTATGTAGGCGGCGGCTTTGGCAAAGGCATTCACAACACCTTGGAACCGATTGCCTTCGGGCTGCCAGTGGTGTTCGGTCAGAACTACAAAAAATTCGAGGAGGCAAAAAGCTTGGTTGAGACTGGCGGCGGCTTTCCCATTGGCTCGCCGGAAGAATTTGAGGCAATCATGAAAAAACTTTCGAAGCCGGAAAACTGGCAAGCGGCGTCAGACCAAGCTACCGGGTACCTCAAGAAAAATCAGGGAGCGACAAAAAAAGTGATGAAAGAGTTGCTCGATGCTGTCGGGCGGAAGGAAAACGAAAAGGCATAAAATAAAAAAAG
>CAZHLB010001262.1:0-1683 GCA_964533005.1 uncultured Saprospiraceae bacterium | reverse complement strand
GCCAAACTGGAGTTTGGCGACACTTTTCTCCCAAAGCCGACATGAGCCAAAATTTTTTTCCCGATTGATTTTTCTCATTCCTGCCATTCACCTTCCTGCCCAGTTTTGCCGCTCGCTTCGGGAAGGAAAGACTCGCAATATCCCTGCACTTCTTTCCTGCTTTACCTAACAAATAAAACTGAACGATATGGAATTAGATGTCAAGACTTACCGCCACCGCTCCTGGGCGGAACCCTGGAAAGTCAAAATGGTCGAGCACGTAAAAATGACCACTTATGAGGAGCGCAAAAAGGCGCTCGTGGATGCCGGATACAATACTTTTTTGCTCCGCTCCGCCGACGTCTATATTGATTTGCTCACCGACAGCGGCACTTCTGCCATGAGCGACCGGCAATGGGCGGGCATGATGATGGGCGATGAAGCCTACGCTGGCAGCGAGAATTTTTACCATTTAGAAGATGCTATTCGTCAATATTATGGCTACCGCTACGTCGTGCCGACGCACCAGGGTAGGGGCGCTGAAAACATCATTTCCAAAATATTGATTAAACCCGGCGACATCGTTCCCGGCAATATGTATTTCACCACCACTCGCCTGCACCAGGAACTTTCCGGTGGTACTTTTCACGATATAGTAATTGACGAAGCGCACGACCCGGAAAGCGAGCATCCTTTCAAAGGCAACGTTGACTTGAATAAATTAGAGCATTTGGTGCAGCAATATGGCGCTGAAAAAATCCCTTACGTCAGCCTCGCCACGACGGTAAATATGGCGGGGGGACAGCCGATTTCATTGGCAAACCTGCGGGAATTGCGGGCATTCACGCAAAAATACGGCATCCTTATTATTCACGACATGACCCGTGTGGCGGAAAATGCCTGGTTTATCAAAATCAGAGAAGAAGGCTGCCAGGATAAGAAGGTCGCCGATATTGTGAAAGAAATATGCTCGCTCACCGACGGCGCAACGATGAGCGCCAAAAAAGACGCCCTGGTGAATATCGGCGGCTTTTTGGCGATGAACGACCAGGCGCTTTATGAAGAAGCCTGCAATTTGGTCGTGGTTTATGAAGGCTTGCACACGTATGGCGGTTTGGCTGGACGGGACATGGAAGCTATGTCAATCGGCATCGCTGAATCGGTGCAGGACGACCATATTCGGGCGAGAGTCGGGCAGGTGGAATATCTCGGCAATCGTTTGCTGGCGCACCAAATTCCAATTGTGAAGCCCATCGGCAGTCACGGCGTTTTTCTGGATGCGAAGCATTTTTTGCCCAATGTGCCGCAATTGCTTTTTCCGGCGCAGGCGCTGGCAGCCGCTATTTATCTGGATTCCGGCATTCGTTCGATGGAAAGAGGCATCGTTTCGGCAGGCAGAAATAAGGAGACAGGCGACCATTATTATCCGAAACTGGAACTGGTGCGGCTGACCATTCCCCGCCGGGTTTATACGCAGGCGCACATGGATGTGGTGGTGGAATCTATCCTGGAAGTTTATGACCAACGCAACCGCATCAAAGGTTTGAAAATGGTGTATGAGCCGAAATACCTGCGGTTTTTCCAGGCAAGGTTTGAGTCGCTGGGATGAGCGATATCAACGGCGGCAGGGTTCAAAACCGTATCCATTACCCATAGAATAGCCCCGGAGGGGCGGCGATGTTTGTAGCAATGCCGCAACCCCAT
>CAZHLB010001261.1:0-1685 GCA_964533005.1 uncultured Saprospiraceae bacterium | reverse complement strand
GGTCACTATAATTCAACGTAAATGCGCATAATCTTCCTCGGCACCCCCGATTTCGCCGTCCCCAGCCTGCAAATTCTCCTCGAAAACGGCTACGAAATCCCCGCCGTCGTCACCGCCACCGACAAGCTCGGCGGGCGAGGCGGCAAGCAACTGCTCGAATCCCGGGTGAAAAAATTCGCCGCCGCCCACGGCTTGCGCATCCTCCAGCCGCCCAATTTGAAAGCGCCTGATTTCGTGGAAACCTTGCGCAGCTTGCAGCCTGATTTGCAGGTAGTTGTGGCATTTCGGATGCTGCCGGAGGTGGTGTGGGCGCTGCCAAAAATCGGCACTTTTAACTTGCACGGCTCGCTGTTGCCCAAGTACCGGGGCGCTGCGCCCATCAACTGGGCAGTCATCGAAGGTGAAAAAGAGACCGGCTGCACCACGTTTTTTATCAAGCATGAAATTGACACCGGCGACATCCTTTTCCAGGACATTTTGCCAATCGGCGAAAACGAAACCGCCGGGGAAGTCCACGACCGCATGATGCAGGTGGGCGCAAAACTCGTCCTGCGCACCGTGCAAGCCATCGAGCGGGGCGACCTGGTTTTGCTGCGGCAAGACGAAAAGCTGGCGAGCAAAGCGCCCAAAATTTTTCATGAAACCTGCGAAATCAACTTCGACCTGCCAACTCAAAAAGTGCATGATTTTATTCGTGGTTTAAGCCCGCACCCTGGCGCCTGGACTCGGATGCAACACGGGGAAGAGGACTTGGAACTCAAGATTTTCAAGACTTTGAAGGAGATTTCAGCACATACGCATCGTCCCGGCGAGTTCGTGACGGACGGCAGGAAGTATTTCAAAATCGCCACGCAGGATGGTTTTGTGCAGGCGCTGGAATTGCAGTTGCAGGGGCGAAAACGAATGTCGGTGGCTGATTTTCTGAATGGTTTGCATTTGGAACCCACCTTGCCGAAAGTTTAGAACTTTCGGAAAGGTTATCCCTCCATCAAAAAGGCAAAAGCGGCGCTCCCACTTTTGCCTTTTTACTTTCTACTTTTTCCTTCAAACCGCCGATACTTGCGCTTCAAAAAAATCCGATACGATATGAGTTCATCACCAGATAATTCTTTGCTCGGCGTCGGCTCCAGGGTCAAGCACCCTGCCTACGGAGATGGTGTCGTGATTCGGCTTCACCAGGCGGCTTACGAATGTTGCTTCATGCTTTACGGCATCAAAAACGTGGGCAAGGAATACGACAAATGGCAGGTTGTCGAAGCCATTCCCGCCGCCGAAGCGGTTACTTTTAGCGAAGCTGAAAAGTCTTTGATGAAAATCCTCCGAGTCTGGTCTGACATCTCCGAAGTCGTGCCGCTCGGCGACAAATGGAAGGGCGGCATGATGATTTTGAAACCGGAAGACCCGAACATGAAACCGAAAGAAATTCCCATCGAAACGTTTTTCCACAAAATCGTCATGCTGCGAGACAGGCTGCGGGTGATGGAGCAACGCATCAACGCCAGCAACGTACTTTCCGACGAGGACAAGGTGAATTTGCAGCAATACCTCACCCGCATCTACGGCAGCTTGACGACTTTCAATGTTTTATTCAGGAATCGAGAGGACTATTTCGTGGGTGAGGGCAAGGACTAAAGCTGACAGGTGGAAAACGGGTTTTTGGAGAGAAAAAAAATTAAATTTTTTTT
>CAZHLB010001260.1:0-1688 GCA_964533005.1 uncultured Saprospiraceae bacterium | reverse complement strand
GGTTCCCTTCGGGAATGACAAAAGCGACATAGTCAGACGTGCGTGGGACGCAGCGGTTTCCTGCGGAAATAGCAAATAGGGACGCATGACTAACTTCTCAAAATCGTCGCCGGGTCTCTGAATATCGTTCGCAATTCCTGCACCGCCCGCAGGATGTCAATGTTTGCGCCGGTCGAGTTGCAGCCTGCATTTCCACTGATGAAGGGGCAGATACGTGCCTTCACCGCTGCCCTTCGATTCATGTATTCATTGATTGCTTTCGGCACGGGCGTGTGCGGAATGTAGGTGGCAGCCCGGATGGTGAAAGCCCGGCGCAGGTCGGCGTCGCTCATGCCAAAATGCCCCAGCAAGTCGTACAAAGCCAGTGCGAACATGCTGGATGTCAGCGTGTTGGCGGTCGCTTCGGCTTGACCGGCGGGGGTGTTGGCATATTGCTCCATTTGATTCGCCAGCATGTTGGCGACGTGCGCCGGATAGCGGTAACGTTCCCTGGGGTGAATGCTCAAGGTTTTTGCTGCCCGGAGCAGCTTGTTCATCGCCGTGTCCCGATTGGCGAAAGCGAACTGATGATATAGGTGGAAATAAGCCTGCGACATCATTTCATTGTAAAGCACGAATTCGCCGGGAACGTCGAGCCATTTGTAGCGCCGCAACAGATACCTGCCACCGGTTTGAATATGCGGCGCTACCAGGCGGATTGGATTCATGCCTGAAATGGTGATGGTTCGGATGCCGTTGGCGTCGGGTGCAGGCACGGTTGCCGAACCTACGTCCACGTGCGGCGCATTCCACATTCCCGGTGTACCTGTCAGAAAAGAATGGCTGCCGAGCAGGAAACGCTCGTCTTTTTGATTGAGAAAAGCAATCAGTTCGGTCGCCTGGGGCGGGTTGTGCTCCAAGCCCCAAAAGTTGCCTAAGCCTTCATCCATTGCCGATTGCTCGTCGGCTTGCAACTCGACGAACCAGTGCCCGGCGTCGCCGCCGTAGGAAATGCTGATGCCGTTGTGCCCCCACTTGTTTTGACCGCTGGTGTCGCTCAACATTTGGGTGTGCGAAAACTCGTGCAGCACCGTGCCTTCCCAGCGGCGGAAAGCGCCTGCGCCGCCATTGTCCTGGCCCGCTGCCAATTCGCCGAACATAATTCTACCCGTGTACTGGTTGGGCTCCGTGCGCCAGTTCCAGGCGCAGGGCCACACTGCCGCCGTCCCGCCGACGACGCCGGGGCAGAAGAAAGTATTATTGGGAACGCCCGTCCGGTCGTCCACCATAAACACGTCCACCGAAGTCAACATGCCATTCGACAAAGCCAGAATTCGATTGAGTTTGCGGCGTAACAACGTAGTGTTCACGACAAGGGAGTCATGCGTGCGCCGTAGCAGTGGAGAAATAGAGGCATGCGTCCGGAAGGTGGCGACGTTCGCCGCCGTTACATTCACGAAGCGGTAGCCGGGCAGGATGGGGTTGCCGCTGCCATCCACGAAACCTTGTGTGTTGGCTGCGCCGAAAGCGGCATTCAAGGTCGCCGTCGGAGCGAAATAAAAGAAACGCAGGTTGGTTTGGGCTTGCAGCGAAGCCGTTGCAAGCGAGAAGAATATGAGGAAGATGAGACTGTTTTTCATGGTCTGAAGACTTCGAGGCTGTCTCAAAAGCTCCTTTGCCTGTCTCCAAGCCGCTTTTGTCATCCTGAA
>CAZHLB010001259.1:0-1689 GCA_964533005.1 uncultured Saprospiraceae bacterium | reverse complement strand
TTTAAAAATTTGTGGCTGTAAAAGGTGGCGGGTTCTCGGCCTGCCACCCCTACACTTGTCCTCATGCAACATGAACTATAAAATCATTCAAGACCAAAAAATGCTGGAAGATTTTATCGAATGGCTGCCACCGCTCGGTAAAAATGAAACTTATTATGCTTGCTTGTTTGCTCGCAAAAAATATTGCGAAGCCCCAACTCATATCTCGGCTGACAAACAACAATTAAGGCGATTCACTTCATCGAAAGAAAGGTTGTTTGAAAAAATCAGGCAATTGGAATGCGAGTATGGCGCATATTCTCAGAAAAATATGCCCATCCCGCAAGCGGCATTGGCGCTTTATATTCATCCCAATCCTCGTGATATGGAAAAGGCTGCAAAAGCAGCATTGATAAGGCTTGCAGAATTAATTACCAAACCCTACAACGGCTATAATCCGCACCAGGAAGTGCTGTCGGAAATCCAAAAATCATGCGGCAAAAAGTATTTTTTCGACCTCGATTTCGACCATGTTGATTATGACATGGTGATTTCCGAGGCGGCAAAACATATCAATATGAGCTGCGTCAAATCTTTGAAAACCCGGGGCGGATTTCACCTGATAATTGAATTGTCCAAACTTGAAAAACAGTTTGAAAAAACCTGGTACAAAAGCCTTGCAGCCCTTCCCGGCTGCGATGTGAGAGGCGACAACATGATACCTGTCGTTGGTTGTGCGCAAGGGGATTTTGTTCCTTATTTTATCCAATAACTTATTGCACTGCAATTTAACCGGCTGCATTCCAAATAGTCGTCGTTGACCACCTTTCCGAAAGTTTGAAACTTTCGGAAAGGTGGTCAACGACGACTATTTGGAATGCACTCTTTCGACCAATTAATTTTGCAACCAAACCCGCCTTAGCCCTGTCCTTTCCCCCCGAAAAACAACACCTCTCATCTTCAAATTTCCTTCAGTATGAAACTCTCAGCCCGACCATTCCAATTGATTTTCTGCCTCGCCTGCGCCGTTTTTACTGTCAACGCCCAGGCGCCGCTCGTCAAAAAGCAATATTCCACCCAAAAAATGACCGCCACCGGCATCGAACTCGACGGCATTCCCAATGAAGCCGCCTGGCAGGATGTGCCCTGGGAAGGCGACTTTATCCAAAGCCGCCCCGACGATGGCAAAGCCCCCTCGCAGCAGACCAATTTCAAAATTCTCTACGACGACAAGTTCCTCTACCTCGGCTTCCGCTGCCACGACACGGCGACAGACTCCATCGTGGAGCGCATGGGGCGGCGGGATGAATTTCCCGGCGACTGGATTGAGGTCAACATTGACAGCTACCACGATTTGCGCACCGCTTTTTCGTTCAGCCTTTCCGTCTCCGGCGTCAAGGGAGACGAATTTGTTTCCGACAACGGTGGCAATTGGGACACCAGTTGGAACCCGATTTGGTACGCAAAAACCAGTATTGACTCCGCAGGCTGGACGGCGGAAATGAAAATTCCATTCAGCCAGCTTCGTTACGGCAAGACGGAGAAGCCAGTCTGGGGCATGCAATTCACGAGGCGGTTGTTCCGAAAAGAAGAGCGCTCGACCTGGCAACACATTCCGCAAAATGCCGGCGTCTGGGTCAGCGCTTTTGGCGAGTTGCACGGGCTGGAAGGTGTCGAGCCGCAGCGGCAAATTGAAATTCAACCCTACTT
>CAZHLB010001258.1:0-1692 GCA_964533005.1 uncultured Saprospiraceae bacterium | reverse complement strand
CGCCCAATCCGCGTCATCCGCGTTCCCATCCTCCTCGCGTCCCACAAGAATTGTCTGAGAACTAAAAAAATCAAAAACCCACCTCTCTCCAAAAGACCTTTCCCGTTGCCAAGTGGCTATTTTCCAGCAAAGATAGATTGAGAACTTACTTGCGGGAGCGGCGGCGAAATCTACGCAGCCAGGGCTTCCTTCGCTACTTTCATCGGAATCCCGGTGCATTTTTTCTCCATGTAGCTCATCATGCGCTCCAGCAAAAGGCGGGTGGAATCGTCGAGGGCGGAGATTTCTTTTTTGAAAACTTCATTCATCGCCCGCTCCTTCACTTCCCTGATTTCGACAGGAATGCGGTGCAAAGCACGCTCGATGCGGCGGTGGCGGGTGGCGGCTTGGAATTCGGCGAGGCGCTGCGCCAGCAGGTCGTTGGCGTGGACGATTTCTTGCTCCCGGAAGGAGATATTTTCTTGCGCCAAGGCTCTAAGTCCTTCAATTTCAATGAAGTGGACGTTGAAATTTTCGACCACCGCCTTCGCCACGTTGTTCGGAACGGACAGGTCAATCACGACTTTCCTGCCTTTTTCGCCTTGCAAAAGTTGGGCGTAGAGTGGCGCATCAATTACCGCTTCGGTCGCCCCGGTGCAAACGATGAGGCAGTCGAAGCCGCCTTGAAAATTTTTTAATTCAGAAAGCGGGTGGGCGCTGCCTTTCAGCATTTTGGCGAGTTGCTGCGCTTTGGCGAGGGTGCGGTTGAAAACGGAGACGTTTTGAAAGCCATATTTCGACAGGAACTTGGCGACTAATTGGTTGGTCTGCCCTGCGCCAATCATCAGGATGCGGGCGTCTTTGTGCAAAGTCGTTTTAAGCATTTCCTTCACCGCCAGCGAGACGACCGAGACCGATTTTTCACCCAGACGTGTGTCGCCGTATACCTCTTTCGCAGCGACAACGACATGCTGCATCGCAAGCCGTAGGTGGTCGCCGGTCAAGCCCCAGTTTTGGCAACGCTCGTAGGCTTCCCGAAGCTGGCGCAAAATTTCACGCTCGCCTACCACGAGGCTGTCAATTGAAGCGGCGACTTTGAAAAGGTGCTCTGCCGCCGCCGAGCCTTCGAGCAGGTTGACATGCTCGGCAATCATTTCAGCGGAAAGTTCCGGTTGGATAGTCTGGAAAAAGGCTTGCTTGAAATCATTTTCGAGCGGCTGCTCGGTGTAGAAAAAATAAAGTACACGGTTGCAAGTCGCCAGGTATATCAGTTCGTCCAAGCCAAAGCGAGCTTGGAGGCTTGCCAATTTTTCTTTCAAATCCACCTCGTCCGAGTGCGCAATCACGAACTGACCGATTGCCTGAAGGGGCGTTTTTCGGTGGGTAATGGTCAATATTTTGTAGCTGGCAAGCATGAATTAAGTAGGTAAATCAGATGAAAAAACGGAGCCAAGTTTTGGTAACTCACCTGCTTGCCGTTCGTTATTTCAACTACGACAATTAGGTAACTGGCTCAATAAAATCCGGGCAAAAGTAGAAGGCGGGAAAATCCAGAATGTCACTGAACTGTAACACTTAGGCTGAGAATTCTCAGCGGCAGTCGAGTGGGAAAATCAGCGGACTGAACGGGAAGAAATAGCTCGAAGGGAGCTTGTTTCTGATTAAATGATTGATGATTACATGATTACATGATTGTTGATGGAATGGCTGATG
>CAZHLB010001257.1:0-1692 GCA_964533005.1 uncultured Saprospiraceae bacterium | reverse complement strand
TCCATTTTGCCTGCCGGAATGAGCCTCACCGCAACCGCTGGAACAGCAATCACTGCCACTTTCGACGCACCGGTCGATTCGGCAAGCGTGAACGAAGCGACTTTCCGTGCCTTCGGAAAATGGTCGGGCCCAGCGAAGGGCGTTTTCACTTTTTCGCAAGACCAAACGCAAGTGCAATTCCAACCAACAGAGCCATTTTTCGCAGGCGAAAGCGTCCTGGTTCAACTTTCCAAAAGTATCAAAAGCGCCACCGGGCAGGCGTTGGAAAAGCCGTTCGCCTGGAGCTTTTCCATCGCCACCGCCCCCGGCACCCTGCATCAAAAACTCAAAAAAACCATCGAACTGCGCCTGCCCGGCGAAGACTGGATACAAGTTTATGGCGCTTACGCAGGCGACATGAACAACGACGGCTACTCCGACTTGGTGGCAGTGCAGGAAGACGAGGATGACCTGCGCATTTTGCTCAACGACGGGCAGGGAAGCTATCCGGATGACTTCACCTTGTACGACTTCAACAGCAACAGCACACCCAGCCCCAGCGAAGGCGCAGACTTCAACAACGACGGCGAAATTGACATGGTCGTGACCACTGCCTGGGACAACGAAGTGCGGGTGCTGATGGGCAACGGGCAAGGCAATTTCAGCAGCTTGAAGACTTATTACACGAGCAACGGCGTGCGTGGCGTAGTCGTCGGCGACTTCGATGGCGACGGCTGGGACGACATGCTCACGACCAACCGCCTGGCGGGCAATATTTCCATTTTTAAAAATGCGGGCGACGGCACTTTTACTCAAACCGGAATGGATGTCCCCGGCGGCGACGAAACCTCCTGCGCCTTGACGGATGCCAACGGCGACGGCATTTTGGACGTTTATTTTGCGATGTTCAATGCGAAAAAAATCGGCGTCCTCCTCGGCGACGGGGCAGGAAATTTCAACCTGTTCGGAACGCCTGTTTCCGTGGTGGGCAAGCCCTGGATGATTGGCGCAGGTGACTTCAATGGCGACGGAAAACCGGATGTCGCCTCTACCAATTCAGACGGCAACCGTACGGTCGTGCTTTTTGGCGACGGCGCAGGCGGCTTGAGCCAGCCAGTAAATTATACCCCGCCGCAGCACAATTTCCCGCTCGCCATAGATATCGGCGACCTCGACGGCGACGGCGATTTGGACATGGTGACCAGCAATTACAGTTCGAGCACCTACACCGTTTTTGAAAACGACGGCGCAGGTCAGTTCACCGCAGCAGAAACGCTTCTTGCTCCCGAAGCATCTTCCTGCGCCATTTTACACGACCGGGACAACGACGGCGACCTCGACATCACCGGCACGGACGAGGAGGCGGACGTCATTTTGCTCTTCGAAAACGCCGACTCAATGGTGAGCAGTAGCGTGGAGGTTTTAAAAAATTTTGTTTTGAATATCTATCCAAACCCGACGGCAAACCAGGTGCGAGTAGAATACGTGCTGGAAGAAAATTCGGAGGTTTCGATGGTTCTCAGCAATGCGGCAGGGCAGGTATTGGGCATGCTGGAAAAGAAATTTCAACCCGCTGGCAACCACGTCGAAACATGGGATTTTCCTGGTCGCTCGGCAAATGGAACCTACGTTTTGGAACTTTTTGCAAACGGTAAAAGCGTCAGCCAAAAATTGATAGTGGTAGATTAAGGCATTTTGTGGATGAGGTAGGAA
>CAZHLB010001256.1:0-1693 GCA_964533005.1 uncultured Saprospiraceae bacterium | reverse complement strand
CGGGGCCCGCGGCAAGCCCCGCACACCTGAAATGCCTGAAGGCTGAGCTACCGGGTCAGCCTACCAATTCCGAGTGTTTTGCCTTTTGCCTTTCTACTTTTGCCTTCCCTTTTGACTTTAACCTTTTTACTTTTTACTTCATTTTCATGGCATACAAATCCAGGCTGCTCAAGCCTTTGGCGAGAAGAATTGCGAAAAATATCGAGCGGTGGAGCGGCGAAGCGGTGGAGGCGCAGGAGCGAATTTTCCAGGAATTGCTGAAAACAGGCAAGCGCACCGCCTTCGGAAAAGACCACCGTTTCGACAAAATCACCAGCTACGAAGCCTTTCAAAACAGCGTCCCGATTCGAGATTACGAGGCATTGAAACCCTACATCGAGCGCATCAAGCATGGCGAAAAGGACGTGCTTTGGCGGGGACGCCCGAAGTATTTTGCCAAAACCAGCGGCACTACTTCCGGCGTGAAATACATCCCGCTCACCAAAGACAGCCTGCCCAACCACTTCGGCACGGCTCGAAATGCCTTGTTCAATTATTTCGCCCGCAGCGGCAACGGCGGCTGGCTCGACGGCAAGCTGATTTTCCTCTCCGGCAGCCCGGAATTGGAGGAGGTTGGCGGCATCCCGACGGGGCGGCTTTCTGGCATCGTCAATCACCTGGTGCCTGCGTGGTTGCGCACGAGCCAGTTGCCGAGTTATGCCACGAATTGCATCGAAGAATGGGAGGAAAAATTGGAAGCCATCGTCGGCGAGACTTTGCAAAATGACATGCGGCTCATCAGTGGCATCCCGCCCTGGGTGCAGATGTATTACGAGCGATTGCTGGAACGCACCGGGAAGAAATTTGTCAAGGATGTTTTTCCAAATTATTCCGTGTTTGTCTATGGCGGCGTGAATTTCGAGCCGTACCGTTCCAGCCTCGAAACATTGGTCGGCAAGCGCCTCGACAGCGTGGAAACATTTCCCGCCAGCGAGGGCTTCATTGCTTTTCAGGATAGCCAGACCGAGCGGGGTTTGCTGCTGAATGCTGCTTCGGGCATCTTTTTCGAGTTCGTTCCGGCAGGTGAAATTTTTTCCGAAAACCCGACCCGCCTCTCGCTCCGGCAGGTGGAATTGGGCGTCAATTATGTTTTAATCATCAACAGCAATGCGGGTTTGTGGGGCTACAACATCGGCGATACGGTGGAGTTTGTTTCCAAAAATCCGTACCGGCTGGTCGTCACCGGGAGGGTGAAGCATTTCATTTCTGCCTTCGGCGAGCACGTGATTGGAAAGGAAGTTGAGCAAGCGATGCAGGCGGCGGCAGAGCAGGCGGGTGCGAGCATTGTCGAGTTCACGGTTGCGCCGCAGGTTTTGCCGCCGGAGGGAGGGCTGCCTTATCACGAGTGGTTCGTCGAGTTCGAGCGCCAGCCGGAAAACCTGGCTGGCTTCGCTCAACGCCTTGACGACCGACAGCCGCACGGTTTCGTCGCCATCTTTCAATGCGAGAATCAGGCGCGCGACCACGTCCGGATCCCAAGGCTGAATTCTGCCGAGCGCTTCCGCCGCGGTCGCTCGCACCTCGGAGTTTTCGTCGCCCAATCGGTCGCCGAGAGCCGGAATCGCGGCCCGGCCCGGCGGTCCCATCCCCCCCAAAGCGGACGCAGCCCGCTGCCGGACGCGAGCCTCGGAATGTTGCAGCGTTCGGATCAGAC
>CAZHLB010001255.1:0-1695 GCA_964533005.1 uncultured Saprospiraceae bacterium | reverse complement strand
AAAAAAACTACCCGACCTGGTTGTTTCCGACATCATGATGCCCGGCGAACCCGATGGCATCGGCTTGTGCCAATCGCTCAAACGTGACCCACTCACCTGCCATATTCCCGTGTTGATGCTCACCGCCCGCTCCAGCCAGGACGCAAAAATGGACGCCATCGAAGCAGGCGCCGACAGCTATCTGACCAAGCCTTTCGTCGTGGATGAATTGCTCGCAACTGCCCAAAATCTGCTCGAAAATCGCCGCCGCCTGAGCGAGCGAACCAAGACCGCCTTGCAGGTGCAATGGATGGATGAACCAGTCGCCCCAGTGGAAGACCCCTTCCTCGAAATGGTGATGGAGCAAATCCGCAAACACCTCGACGACGCCGGTTTCGGGGTGGAGCAAATGGCAGATGCCCTGCGTATCAGCCGCCAGCAATTGTTCAAAAAAGTCAAGTCGCTGACCGGTATGCCGCCTGCTGATTTGCTACGGAATCTACGTTTGGAAAAAGCCCGCCGCCTGCTTGAAACTGGCGCTGCCAACGTTAGCCAGGCAGCTTACGAGACGGGCTTCGACGACCCGAATTATTTCAGCAAGGCTTTTAAAAAGCATTTTGGCATGTCGCCTTCGGAGGCACAAAAAGCTACGCTCGCCGAGACACAGAAGCTATCTGAAATCCTCGTTCCTTCGGAAAAAGCCGAGGGCTGAAACTTACCTCACCTTCATCTGGAAATTCCCCGAACTTGTAGAAATACAGCCCCTTGCGCTTGCCTCGCTGCTACTTTTACCCAAAAAAAGAATGGCACACAGAGGTTTTAAATTGACCGGGTTCAGCCGGTTTTTAGTGTTCATGCTCATCGCTGCGCCGCTCGCTTACATCGGCGCTTCATACTACAATGGGCAGGATGGCATTCAAAACATCAAGAATTTACTGGGCATCGGCGAGCAAAGAGAGGCGGCAGTTGAGCAGCCAGCTTCCGAAAACAGGGACGCCGTGCCAGTAAACCAGTCGCCGAAAACAACCGCCGGTGAAAACCAAAGCCAGGAAGACAAACTGGACTCGCTGAACCGCAAAGTGGAGGAGCTTTCTTCGGAAAACGAAGCATTGAAACGGAAGCTGGAAAGCCTGGAAAAGACGGTGGAAGAGCTTAAAAATCAAGGCAAATCATCATCAAAATAAAACTTGCAAGTGACTGATGATTGGTGACAGGTGATTGGGGGGCAACCCAGTCACCAATCACTAATCACCAATCACCAAACCAGCCATGTTCAAATTTATTCTCATCGTTTTGGCGAATTCCGTTGCCCTTTGGTTGGGCGCACAATTTCTGCGGGGTATCAAGGTGACTGATTTTCCGAGGGCGGTCATTACCGGCTTGGTGGTGGCAGTGCTGAATGCTACGCTGGGGAAAATTTTGTCCTTCATTTCTGCGCCCATCAATTGGATAACCTTCGGGTTGTTCAGCCTGGTGATTAGCGCAGTGGTGCTGATGGTCGCCGACTACTTTATGAAGGGCTTGACCATCAAGAATTTCTGGTGGGCGCTGGCGCTTGCCATTCTGGTCAGCGCCGTGAATGTGGTGCTGGTGGAGTGGATTTTCAGGTACAACTAAAATTCGTCGCCGGGAAAAAGAAAGGGCGGCTGGAAGTGATTCCAGCCGCCCTTTTTTGTCGTACAGTGTCGCCAAACTCCAGTTTGGCGATGTGGCACC
>CAZHLB010001254.1:0-1696 GCA_964533005.1 uncultured Saprospiraceae bacterium | reverse complement strand
GGCGCCCCCCCCCCCCCCCGCCGCTACAATCCGACTCGAAAACAAAAAAGCAACCCGCGGTGCAGGTTGCTTTTTTTCGTAAAAAATGGCTGCTGTTCAGCGCAGCCATTTAACCATTTAGCCATTCAGCCCTCCAAATTCGGCTGCGGCGTGTAGCGCAGGTAAGGCTTCACGATGTTCAGCCCTTTCGGAAATTTCTTCATGGCGTCTTCCGTGCTGACGGCTGGAACGACGATGACATCTTCGCCATGTTTCCAATCGGCAGGCGTGGCGACGCTGTAATTGGCAGTCAATTGCAGGGATTCGAGCACCCGCAGCACTTCGGCGAAGTTGCGACCGGTGCTTGCCGGGTAAGTAATCATCAGCTTCACTTTTTTGTCGGGCCCAATGATGAAAAGGGAACGGACGGTGAAGGTTTCGGAAGCGTTCGGGTGAATCATGTCGTACAAACCGGCAACGTTGCGGTCTGGGTCAGCGATGATGGGGAAGCCAACGGTCACTTTTTGCGTTTCGTTGATGTCGTTCACCCAGCCGAAATGTTTGTCGAGCGGGTCAACACTGACGGCGAGAACCTTGGTGTTGCGGCGGGCAAATTCTTCTTGCAGGTTGGCAGTTTTGCCCAGTTCGGTGGTGCAAACGGGCGTGTAGTCAGCCGGGTGGGAAAACAGGATGCCCCAGCCGTTGCCGAGGTAGTCGTAGAAGTCAATTTCCCCGGCGGTGGTTTGAGCTTTGAAGTTGGGAGCAATGTCCCCGAGACGTAGACTCATGGTTTTTGAATTTTAAAGTGAAAAGATGTGATAAACGGTAGTGGAAGTGCTTGTTTGAGAGGAGAGCAAAAGTAAAAGTTGAGGCGGAAATTTTGCCTTTCATTTCTATCATATCATCCCTTCATCAGCGAAGCTGAAATATCCCCGCTCGGAAATAATCAAATGGTCGAGCAGAGCGATGCCGATGATTTCGCCTGCCTGCTTGATTTTCCTGGTCAAATCAACGTCTGCCTGGCTGGGGCGCAGGCTTCCTGATGGATGGTTGTGGCAGGCAACAATGGAAACCGCCTGCCCTTCGAGGGCTTTTCGGAAAACCATTTTCACGTCCACAATGGTAGCGTCAACGCTGCCGGAGGTCATTTTTTCCTTGTGCATCACCTTGTTTGCCCGGTTGAGCATGAGCAGCCAAAACTCCTCGTGCGCCAAATCCAGCACCAGCGGAGCGACTAAATTGTAGGCATCCCGGCTGCTGGTGACCATCGAGCGTTCCAGCAAATCCGAGCCTTGCCGCCGCCTGCCCAGTTCGAGCGCCGCAGCGATGGTAATGGCTTTCGCTTCGCCGATGCCTTTGAATTTCATCAACTCGGCGAGGCTGCGTCTGCCCAGTTCGTTCAGGTTGTTTTCCACGGAATTCAGGATACGTTGCGCCAGCGCCACCGCCGATTCGTTGCGGCTGCCGGAGCCGAGCAGGATGGCAATTAACTCGGCGTCGGAAAGGCTGTTGCGACCTTTGGCGAGAAGCTTTTCACGAGGGCGGTCGTCTTCCGCCCAGGCGGTGATAGGGAGAAAAGGAGTGGTGGTGTAGGTTTCCATGTCAAGGCGAGTTTAGTACCTTATCAATCAAATTCTTTGCAAAATCGCAAGGATTTGGCACAAAGCTGACAGGTGCGATTTGGATGTTGAAGTTGAAAAATTGAAAATTTTTCAAC
>CAZHLB010001253.1:0-1700 GCA_964533005.1 uncultured Saprospiraceae bacterium | reverse complement strand
AAATTTTTTTCCGCCCGTAATGCCCGTTTTCCACCTGTCAGCTTTGACCGCCAATTCATTGATTGACAAGGGTTGATAAAGTGGAGAGGGACTTGCCAACACTTCATTCCAGCCGGGCGAATCTCATTCTGCAAATAAATCATCCAGGCTCAACACCATGTCCAAAACACCCTTGTTTTTCAATCCGAAAGTAGTGATGAGCACCCAGGAAATGTATTTGCGGGTGTTGGTGGCGTTTAAAAAAATCCTTTGCTTGGCTCGCAGCCCGGCTAAATCGGCTTCCGTGAAATAAAGCGCATCGTTGTAAAATTTGATTTCAAAAAGATTCACGACCCGGTCTTTGCGGTCAAGCACAAGGTCAATCTGCACGCCCTCTTCCGTTTCCTTTCCTTTTTTGTAAAAAGAAGACGCCTCGGTGTAGATGCCTGAAATGCCCAGCGCCTTTTTGATTTGGCGAAGGTGGCGCAGGCACACGTTTTCAAAGGCGAATCCGCTCCAGATTTTGTAAGTCTGCGAGTCCATGAGGTTCAACCAATTGTGTTCCCGCTGGATGACCTTGTCTTCGATGAATTGAAGGTAAAAACCGGAATACTCGTCCGTCAGCCGCCATATTTTATCCCTGGTTTTTTTTCCGAAAGGGTAGGATACGCTGATAAAGCCTGATTGCTCAAGCTCGTCCAAAGCGGTTGTAATGCTGCCGCCGGATGGCGCTCGCACGGTTTGCAGCAATTCCTGGCGAGTCATGCCGGATTTTTTTTGGAACAAAGACCGGATGACGGCAATGTGCATTTGGGAGTTTTTGAACAGGGCGGGATAAAGTTTTGAAAACTCGTCTCGCAGCAAGCCGCTGACAGAAAAACATATCTGGTCAATGGTTTGGGCAGCGCTCCTGCCTGGCTTAGCTTCTTTCAGGTAGTGCGGGATGCCGCCGGTGACCATGTAAAATTGCAGGATTTGATACCTGTCCCAACCCACGCTTTTCGACTTGAGGTATTGCTCGGTTTCTCCCAGGCTAAACGGCTCGAGGTGAATGCGCTTCGTGATGCGATTATGCATCCCTCCTGTGTCTCTCACCACTTTCTGTATCATCCAGGATGCCGCCGAGCCACACAGCACGACTACCAGGTTTTGGCGGCTCGCCCAACTGTTCCAAAAATAGCCGAGGGCTTCCAAAAAACCGGATTTTGGGTTGGACAACCAGGGCAGCTCGTCAAAAAACAACACCACTTTTTCCTCGCCCAGCCGGGTTTGAACGTATTGACGCAGCATCTGAAATGCCGATAACCAATCCGCCGGTACTTGGGGCAAGATTTCGCTGCCCGTCAAATTGTACAACTCGTCCCGGAAATTGGTAAGCTGTTGTTTTAGAGAGGCTCTCAGCACGCCTGTCAGCTCAAAAACGATGCGCCCGGCGTAGCATCGAGTCACCAAAAAAGTCTTGCCCACTCGCCGCCGTCCCACGATTGCCACCATTTCAGCTTCCCCGGATTCCAAGGCTTCTTCCAAAATCGCCCGCTCTTGTTTGCGCCCGATGAGGTCTGTGTTTTTCATAAAACTGCTTGATAGTTTGACATAAGTAGGGCAAAATAGAGAGTTGTGTCAAATTATCAGAAAATAATTGGGGCAGCTTTAGAAGTGGATTTTGGTTGATAAGGGTTGATAAAGTTGAGAGGGGTTGATGCGCAACAGGCGCATCAACC
>CAZHLB010001252.1:0-1702 GCA_964533005.1 uncultured Saprospiraceae bacterium | reverse complement strand
CGCTCCGAATGCCGAGCTTAATTGCACCTGTCAGGTTAATTGTGGCAGACTGCTTAATAGGTCTTGGCTTGCCTGGCAAAAATTTGGAGCGCAGGAAATTCTTCTACCTTTGCGCATGGAAACAGAAAAAATTCAAGCCAATAAGTTTCTGGGAGAATCTCTCACCTTCGACGACGTTTTGCTCGTCCCTTCCTATTCAGAAGTCTTGCCTCGGGAAGTTGACATTTCCTCGCAATTCACCTCCGGTCTTCGTTTGCAAGTTCCCATCGTTTCCGCCGCCATGGACACGGTGACGGAAGACAAACTTGCCATCGCCATCGCCCGGCAGGGCGGCATCGGCATCATCCACAAAAACATGACCATCGAGCAGCAAGCCGGGCAGGTGCGCCAGGTCAAACGCTCGGAAAGCGGGATGATAATTGACCCCATCACCCTGCATAGCGACGCCCTGGTTGGCGATGCTTTGGCGATGATGAAACAATACCACATCGGCGGCATCCCCATCGTGGACGAGGCGGGCAGGCTCATCGGCATCCTGACCAACCGGGATTTGCGCTTCGAAAGAGACAAAACCCGCCCGGTTCGGGAGGTGATGACTTCGGAAAATCTCGTCACCGCCCCCGTCGGCACCGACCTCGGCAATGCGAGGGACATTCTCCAAAACTATAAAATTGAAAAGCTCCCCGTCGTGGACGACCAGCGCCGCCTGGTCGGTCTCATCACTTACAAGGACTTGATGAAAGTGGAAGACTACCCGCATTCCTGCAAGGATTCCTTCGGTCGCCTCGTGGCAGGCGCAGCGGTCGGCGTCACCGGCGACATGATGGAACGGGTGGCGGCTTTGGTCAATGTCGGCGTGGATGTGGTTTGTGTGGATACGGCGCACGGGCACTCTCTCGGCGTCCTCGAAGCAGTGAAATCCATCCGAAAAAAATATCCCAACCTGCAAATCGTCGGCGGCAACGTGGCGACGGGCGAAGGCGCAAAAGCCCTCGTGGATGCAGGCGTGAACGGCGTGAAAGTAGGCGTGGGGCCCGGCAGCATTTGCACGACGAGAATCGTGGCAGGCGTCGGCGTTCCGCAATTGACCGCCATTTATGAAGCGTCGAAAGCCATTCGTGGCAGCGGCGTTCCCATCATCGGCGACGGCGGCATTCGCTATTCCGGCGACATCGTGAAGGCTTTGGCGGCAGGCGCAAATACCGTCATGGCAGGCGGTTTGTTCGCAGGCGTGGAAGAAGCGCCCGGCGAAACCATCCTTTTGGAAGGCAGAAAATTCAAGGTCTATCGAGGCATGGGTTCGCTCGGCGCAATGGGGCAAGGCTCGAAAGACCGCTATTTTCAAGACGTGGAAGACGACATCAGAAAGCTCGTGCCCGAAGGCATCGAAGGTCGTGTCCCGTTCAAAGGCTCGGTGGAGGAGGTGATGGTGCAGTACCTCGGCGGTTTGCGGGCGGGCATGGGTTACTGCGGGGCTAACACCATCGAGGATTTGCAGAAGGCTCGGTTTGTGAAAATTTCTGCCGCCGGGGTTCAGGAAAGCCATCCGCACCATGTTACGATTACGAAGGAAGCGCCGAATTATAGCAGTCGCAGATGATTAAAAGAGAGGCTCATGTGGCGTCTGAGTGAAACATCTGTCTGCAAGTTTGCACGTCTGCAAGCCGCTTTGTCATTCTCGAAGAGAACCTCAGCGTCCCAA
>CAZHLB010001251.1:0-1704 GCA_964533005.1 uncultured Saprospiraceae bacterium | reverse complement strand
AATCCACGACCAAAACGACGGTGAAAGGACCTCGTGGCGGCAAAGTCACCCACGAAAAAACGAAGACGAAAGGACCCCGTGGCGGTTCCAAAACGACCACCAAAACGACTCGGAAACGAGGCGGTTGATTCAATCCAAAAGGCTAATAAAAAAGGGGAAGTCGCTGAAAATCAGCGGCTTCCCCTTTTTTATTAGGCGTTGCCACATCACTTTTCCACGGAATAACCCTTTTCCACTTCGTACTTCAAAGTCCAATATTCCGCCTGCCCGTTTTTAGGCACAAACACCACATAAATATCATCGTATTGCTCCTCCGGAATTTGCGGTAGCACTTCCTTCCCGATGAAATAATTCACCAACTGCGGATTCGTGTTCGAGTGCCCGGCAATGAAAATCCTGCCGCCACGAGCTTGTTTTAAATAAAAAGTAGCGCCCTCCTCCGGCGTCCTCGGGTCGAAAGAATTCATGTCCAAATCCAGCGCCGTGACCAATGGTTTGGCGGTGAACAGGGTTCGCCGGTAGGGCGAAGTAAATGCGTTCGTGATGCCTGCATTTTCAAAGATTTTCACCAGTTGCTTGGCTCGTTTTTCACCCAACGGATGAAGGCGGGGATTGTCGCCGGTGTCTTTTTCTGCATGGCGGACGAGGAAAAACGTGGTCACCGAATCTTCCACTTGCGTTTTTGGAAAAGCACGAGTGGTGCTGTCGGTAAAAACCACCTCCGTTTGGGTGACGAAGGCGACGATTTTTCCATTTCCGGCGGATGCTGCCAATGTCTGGTTTTCAGGGGCATCTGATTGGCAAGCTGCCAGGGTGATGCTTGCAAAAAAGCAAGCTCCGAGAAATTGAGAGAACAGTTTGATTCGCATATTTTCATTTGATGATTTTCAATTGATGATTGCTGATTGTTGTCTGGACGTCCCATCAACAATCATCAATCATCAATTATCAATATTTCAGCCTTTTCACCTCCGCACTGCCCAATTCCTTGCCAATGGCAACGAACAGGTTGTCGAATTCCCCGGCAGTAATCGGCTCGGCGACGGTCTTTCCCGCCAGTTGATTGACTAAATTTGGAATCACCTCCGCCGTGCTAACCACCAGCACCCGCTTGCCGGGATAATTTTTCAGCGCAGTTTTCAGAAACGTCTGCTCGTCTTCCGGCTTGGAAATCGAGAAGGTTGAAAATTCGCTCTGACAGGCTTTCGCCGAAGCCAACCCAGTCTGAACGGAGGCATTGTCGGAAACATAAATGATGAAAATACCAGCGCCTTGCATCAGGTTCGCCAAGTAGCCGGAACGAGCTTGACCGGCGGGCGAAAGGGATGTTTTCTCCCCGACTATTTCGGCATGGCGCACCAAAAAAATCGTGGTCGCCGAGTCGTTGCCGGCGGCGGGCAGGTTCACTTTTTCACCACCTTCCAAGCCGACGAATTGGCTGTTGATGGCAGTGACTTTGCCGCTCACCGGGAGCCGAGCGCCTGGCGCAAGTTGAGTTGCTGGCGCAGCCGATGTGCTGTCTGCGGAAGGTGCAGCGGCGGTGGCATTGCTTTCCGCCGGGTCGTTTTTGCAACTGAAGATGAGTGCAATTGCAAAGAGAAGCGTCTGAATTTGAAAAGGTAATTTCATAAAAGTAATTGTCACTCTATGCTGCTTCCATACTGATTAAATGATTGATGATTAAATGATTACATGATTGTTGAT
>CAZHLB010001250.1:0-1711 GCA_964533005.1 uncultured Saprospiraceae bacterium | reverse complement strand
ACAGTTCCTTTCAGGATGACAAAAGCGGCTTGCAGGCGTGTTTAACGACTTATGATACAGCCTCATCTGGCTTGGATAATTTGAAATTAGAAGGTCAAATTCAACCCGATTTTATAAGTCCTCGAAGACGGGTTTTGGAAATAATCCAACCCCAGCCCGTTCAGCCCGCTCCCGGTCAGATTCGTGTCCGGGTCGTTGCCGGTGTAGTCCGTCCAGAGCAAGAGATTTCTGCCGGTGAAACTGAGGGTGGCATTTTCCAACCAGTTCATTTTCAGCAAGTTCTTGCCCAAGGTGTAGGAAACCGTCAGTTCCCGCAGGCGAAACCAGGAAGCGTCTTCGATGGTCGTGTCGTCGGGACCCGTGAAGCTGTTGCCCAAGCCGAAGCGCCACCAGTTTTCATCCAAAAAGACCTCGCCGCCGCCAAAATCCTCGATTTTTCCACGGACGGTGAAGCTGCCGTCGTCGTTTTGCAGGTACGGATACTGCGCTGCAACGGTGGCTCCATTGTAAAGCAGCATCGTGTTCGCCTGCTCCTCGCTCAGGGTCGTTTCGACTGAAGTTTCCTTTGCCCTGCCGAAGAAAATCAATGCGCCACGAGTGCCGTTCCACGCTTCGTTGCCCTGGCTGGTCTCGAACAGCAGGTTGACGCTCAAGCCTTTGTAGCGCAGACCCGTGCCCAAGCCCATGCGATAATCGGGGTTCGGGTCGCCAATCACGTCGGAAGTGGCGGCGAGGGTCGGGAAGCCGTTTTCATCCAAAATATAGTTGCCGCTTTCGTCCCGGTCGAGGTGCGAGCCGAAAATCACACCCAATTGTTCGCCGACGATGGCGCTGGAAGTGGTGCCTGCGAAGCCGGACAAGGTGATATTGGTCGTGCCAGCCATTTCAATCACTTCGTTGCGGTTGCGGGTGAAATTGCCATAGACATTCCACTCCAAACCGCCTTGCTGTCGCACGGGCACGAAGTCCCATTCCAACTCGAAGCCTTTGTTTTCAATCTCCGCCGCATTCGTGATTTGATGCGTGAAACCCGACGATTCCGGCACGGTCACCTGGATAATCAGGTCTTCCGTTTTGTTCCGGTAGCCCGTGAAACGCAAGCCGATGCGGTCTTTGAAAAAGCCCAGGTCAATGCCCGCCTCCATTTCCGTCTTGATTTCAGGCTTGATGTCGGGGTTCGCTGCAATGGTGCTCAAAGCTGCGCCGCCGCCGTAGGCAAGCACGTCCAAACCGGGTCCCCAGCCTTCGCCCCAGCCGGTGTTGGCTGCGTTCGGTTGGAAAAAAACCTGGCGAGTCAGGTACGGGTCGGGTCCCCTGCCTACTTGACCATAGCCGAGGCGGAGGCGACCGGAGGAAAACGTGCTGTTTTTCAACATTTTAGAGAACTGCCACGAGAGGTCGGCGGCAGGATAAAAAACGGTGTTGTCGTCTTCCGGCAGCGTGGAAAGCCAGTCCTGCCGGGCGCTGACGTTGAGGAAAAGCTGGTCGTACAACTCAAAACCGACCGTGCCATAGACGCCAGCCGTGCGCTCGTGGGCGGAAATATTGAACGGAATGGTCAAGCCGTTCGGCAATTGCGGAGCGGAAAGCGGGTTGACAAAACCACGAGTCGTAGCGCCGATATCGTCCTGTTTAGCTTGGTTCAAACCGATGCCAGCCAGTGCGCTCAACGCAATGTCCGAGGTCAAATCGAACCTCGCACGACCGATGA
>CAZHLB010001249.1:0-1716 GCA_964533005.1 uncultured Saprospiraceae bacterium | reverse complement strand
AAGGTTGGTGTAGTTCGCTTTCCGCTCGTCCACCGCCCGCAGAAAATCGCTCCAGAAAACGTTCATCACGTCATATTGCTGGCGGGGAAAATCATTCGCAAATGCGTCCAATATTTTGTAGCTCCGCTTGCCATTCACCGATTTAATTTGCGGCGGCATATCCCGAAATAAAGAAAAAGTCAGCACGGCATTATCGAACGTCATTTCAATTTCATAGCCCGTGCTTTTGAAGCAGGTAACCAATAATTCAAATTCCACCGGGTGTTTCCCTTCGCTTTGCAACTCGATGAGCGCCTCCGTGTGCAGGTCGAAGCCATGTTCATGCTCCATATTTTTATCCAAAACACGGGCATGGCTGACGTTGGCGATGTAGCATATCGCATCAATATTGTGAATGGCGCTTTCAAATAATTGCCCCCCCCCTGCCAGTGCCAAATTCTTCGCAAAACTGCCGCCGGAACTGATTTGTGTCGCCGTTCCAAACTCATGGCGCACCCGGCGCAACTTGCCAAAAACCTCGTCTTCCACCAGCCCTTTCACGATGCCAGTGATGCCAAAACTCCGCCGCAAAAAACCTGCTCCGATGGCGTGAAGCGGTCGCATGGAAACGATTTCCTCGTGTTCACGCAGGCTGCGAGCGACGGGTTTTTCTAAGTATAATGCGGCATTTGTGGTGCGGAAATATTCATAGTATGGCTTGCGGACGCCGTACGGACAGGCAATTAAAACCACGTCTGTCGGGGCTGTTTTTTCCAATTCTTCGGGGCGGTAAGTGGCGGGAATGCCGTAGGCTTTGGCAGTGGCTTGGGCATTTTTTTCGGAAATATCTACCAGCCATTTCGGCTCTGCGCCGACTGCTTTTAAAAATGGCAGGTGTGCTGAAAAGACGATTTCGCCTGCGCCGATGATGCCGATGGTTCTGCCTTGAAACATGGTTAAATCCAGCTCCACGTTTACGAAACTTTCAAAGTTTCGTAAACGTCTGCGATTGAGCGCAATGCTGGCAGGAATACTTTTTCAAAATTAAAGCCCTCCAAAAAATCCCGATGGGCGCTTTCGGACGCATTTTCATAGTCGTCCAATACTTCTTCGATGGTTTGCAGCAAGTTATTTTCCGTCAGGTCGGTAAAATATGCCCAGGGTTTTTCACCCAAATGCTCCCGGAAATGCGGCGTGTCAAATAGCACAACAGGCAAACCGAGCGCCGCATATTCATATATCTTGTTCGACGCCGTGCCGAGCGTCTTGTTCATCACGTCTTGCTTCGTAAATATTGCCAGTCCGATGGTGCAAGTGGAAGCCAATTGCGGGACGCTGCGATACACGCTAAAGCCTTCAAAAATTAAGCAGTCAGCGACACCATGTCGCTGCGACAATTTCACCAATTCCTGTTTGTAATCTTCTGCTATCCAACCTTTTAAAATGAGTTGCAGCCCTTTGCCAAGCACCTTGCGACCGAGCATCGGGATAATATTTTCAAAGCCATGCCCCCCACCCAATGCACCTTGATAAATCATTTTAATTACTGGCTGGCTATCCATATTTTTTACCTTATAAAAAGGCTGATAAAAACTTACCGCCGGGAAATTTGGAATCACGAAAGTCTCCCGTTTCACCTGGTTAATCGGGTAATAAATCTTCCGCTCGTCGGCAGGCAGGGAGAAAAAATCCAACTCGCCGAACATCGCCGCATGTTTTTTCACCACCCAGTTCATC
>CAZHLB010001248.1:0-1721 GCA_964533005.1 uncultured Saprospiraceae bacterium | reverse complement strand
CAAACTTTCGGAAAGGCGGGCAACAACATCGTACAGCCCTTAGATTTCGAGTCACCCAGTGGATTGGAAATTAAAAAATAACGGCTATGTCCGACCGCAGAGATTTTATTAAAAAAACGACGCTTGGCGTCATCGGGGCAGGCATCTTCGGAGGGTTTCCAGGTTGCGCCCCGGCGCTGGCGAAAAAGACAGGTCAGACGTTCACCGCCCTGCCGCGCAGCACACCGGAGGCGCAGGGCATCCCTTCCGCCGCCATTCGCAATTTCCTGGCGGCGGTGGAAAAAAGCGGGCAGGAATTTCACGGCTTCATGCTCGTCCGGCACGGGCACGTGGTGGCGGAAGGCTGGTGGTCGCCGTTTGCGCCAGAATTGAAGCACACGCTGTATTCCTTGAGCAAAAGTTTCACCTCCACCGCCGTCGGGATGTGCGTGGCGGATGGCAAAATGAGCGTCGAAGACCCCGTCCTGAAATTCTTTCCCGAATACAAGCCAGCCACCGTGAGCGCCAACCTCGCCGCCATGAAAATCAAGCACTTGCTCACGATGAACACCGGGCACGAGGGCGGCACGATGGACGCCATGCAAGCCGCTACCGATGGTCGTTGGGTGAAAGCGTTCCTCGCCCACCCCGTCCCGCACGAGCCGGGCACTCATTTTTGGTACAACACCGGGGCGACTTACGTGCTGTCCGCCATCGTGCAAAAACTGACGGGAAAAACGGCTTTCGACTTCCTCACCGAGCGCCTTTTCAAGCCCCTGAACATCACCGGGGCGGATTGGGAAATCAGCCCCGAAGGCATCAACGTCGGCGGCTACGGCTTGCGCATCCGCACGGAAGACATCGCCAAATTCGGGCAGCTTTACCTGCAAAAAGGCACGTGGAATGGCAAGCAACTCCTCCCTTCGCAGTGGGTCGAGGAGGCTACGAAAAAACAGACCGTCTCGCAGGAAAATGACAGCGATTGGGGACAGGGCTACGGCTACCAGTTCTGGCGCTGCAAACCCGAACCGGGTTTTTATCGCGGCGACGGGGCCTTCGGGCAGTATTGCATCGTCATTCCGCAGTACGACGCCGTTGTTGCCATCAACAGCGAAAGCTCGGACATGGGGGCTTCGATGAAATTGCTCTGGGACAATTTGCTCCCTGTTTTGAAAAATGAAGGCTCGTTGCCGGAGGACGCCGCCACGCAAAAACTGCTCGCAGAAGACTTGAAAAACCTTGCCTTGCCTGCGTCATCCATCCAGTCCCTTTCGCCGTTGGCGGCTCGCATTTCCGGGCGGGAATTTTTGCTGGAAAAAAACGAGCGGGGCATCGCCTCCATATCATTTTCATTTGAAAACGACGCCTGCCAGGTGGCGGTCAGGGGTGAAAAAAGCACCCAACGGTTGACCTGCGGCATGGGTCGCTGGCTGACCGACGGCAACGAGCAAGATGTCGCCGTGTCGCTTTTCGTACTGCCGGAACAGGTGAAGCTCACTTCGAAAGTTGCCGCCAGCGCCACCTGGCAGGACGACCAGACTTTGCTGGTCAACCTGAAGTTCATCGAAAACGTCCACGGCGACCAGTGGACTTGCCGCTTCGACGGCGACAAACTGAGCATTTCTTTCCTCAACAGCGTGGCAGTCATCAGAAAGGAAAAGGAAAAGCGGACAGCGCTGGCGGGAAGAATGATTTGACATTTGGATATTAGATAATAATGGGAACGCGGATGACGCGGATTG
>CAZHLB010001247.1:0-1726 GCA_964533005.1 uncultured Saprospiraceae bacterium | reverse complement strand
CATGTAATCATGTAATCATCAATCATTTAATCCATCCCAAGTCGTCCCACTGGGCTGAATATCAAAAAATTAGCCCTCAGAACTCACGTTTTTTACTTCTCAGAAAGAGTACCCTTGTTCATCTTGATTTTCGACACGACCCACTGTCCGACTTTTGCACCTTGTTCCTTGCCAGCTTCGCAAGCAGGAATGTAGTGAATGCCACCGTACAAGCGGCTGACGGCAGCTTCCTCGCTCGCATGTTTGAAGGATTTGAACGAGCGTGCAGGAAAGCCGAAGCGCAATTCAACTGTGTCCGTGTAAGCGAAGTTGTCGCCAAAAACATGCGTCAACGCAGTGGCTGCGGCAGTGGAAATCACGCTATGACCGCTCGTGTATTCCGGGAACGGCGGCGTTTGCAGCAGCGGCGTCCATTCCGGGTCAATTTTCGTGTTGATGACCGTTTCCGGTCGAATCACCTGGCTGCGATATTTTTCATCCCAGCAAGAAATGAAGCCATCCACCAGCGAAAGGGAAGTCAGGACGTAGGCTTCGGCGCTTTTCATAATGTCGGCTTTCGATTGCTGGCAAGCGATTTTGGTGATGCCCATCCAGTGTCCGCCGGGGGTGATTTTTTTCGTGGCAAACATCACGTGCCCTTTGTGGTGCGACACGTAAGGGTTGCAATCCCAAAAACGGGCAATAGCTTCCCGCTCGGCTCTTTCTTTTTCATCCACCTTCAAAGCTTCATAGACCACCATCACGTCTTTGTAGAAATCGCTGCCCTTCGTCATGTCGTAAGGGTGCGGCGGTTCGGGCTTGAACTGGGCGCAGGAGTCCATCGTGAAGCACCTGATTTTGTTCCAGTGCGGCTCGACGGCGTCCATGTAATCGGGTGGGGTGGGCTTCCAAAGTTTTTCCTCGTCGGTGATGGTGTACTTCGGGAAGGTGCGGGTCTGGGCATAATTGTCTTTCGATGACCACTCGATGATGTGTTTACCGACTGCCTCGCCGTAAGCCAGCGAGCGGCTATAAACATCAGCGGGCATGCCCACTTTTTGAAAATCCGCCATCAATTGCGTCTCGAACTCGTCTATTTTTTCCTCGGAAAAAATCAGCTTTTTGCCCACCACGAGCATCGCTTTGGCACCTGCCAGGGAGTAGCAATATTCCTGACCGGCTTCCGGCTGCGGCACGTTTTCCAAGCCGTTCACTTGACCTGCAAGTGACTGATACTCAGGCGAACCGGGAACCATGGCTTCGTAAGCTGCGATGCTTGAATAGGTATAAATGCGGCTCGCCACCGGGGGCGAAAAAATGTCATGAACAATCACGTCGGTGATTTGCTGCAACGAGTTGTGCAGGAAATCCGGCTGGGCGGCGTCCACCTTCCAGTTGGGATTGGTGTTTTGGCAACCCGTCCAAGCAAGGAGGATTGCGACCGCCAGGAGCAGGCTCAATTTGAATAATGCTTTCATCACGGAATCAATTTTAAATGAATGAATGATTGGCTGTTGGCACTGGCTTTTGGCTGTTTGCGAAAGCCGGTTGCCTTGGAATTGAATGTGGTTGTTTTCAAGGAAACGAGGCGGGTCACTGGGTCGTGAATTTCTTTGCGGCGGCAAAAGTAGGTAAGAAAATTTAGAAAGCTATTTGCCGTGCCGCCAAACTCCAGTTTGGCGAAGTGCGACTTTTGCCGTGCCGCCAAACTCCAGTTTGGCGAAGTGCGACTTTTGCCGTGCCGCCA
>CAZHLB010001246.1:0-1731 GCA_964533005.1 uncultured Saprospiraceae bacterium | reverse complement strand
CCTCCATTCCATCAACACTCATGTAATCATGTAATCTTCAATCATTTAATCCATCGCTAACCGAGCAATTGTTCTGAAAATACGTGTGATGAAACTTCAACTCACCCTCGCCATTTTCTCCTTCCTTGCCTGGTCGTGCGGCGCACCCAAGACCACCGTCGAGGAAGCCACCGCCTCTACCGCCTGGGCGAAGCCCAAGGCAATGGACACGGACAGCCTGCTAAAAATCGAATGGCTCTCCCCTAACACGGAGGAAATCGAAGCCTTTGACAATGTGGTGATTGAGTTAAAAGCCAAGTCGGTAGGCAAGCTGGACGAGACCAGTTTCGCCGTCGAACTGGACGGCTTGCGAGGCAATGCGAAGGGCGGCGAATTGCTTTTGCCAAAAAAAGACGAGTACATTTTTCGCACCTCCGTCAGCCTGAATCGGGAAAGCCCCATCAACGTCATCGTCGTCCGGGTCACCGATTCGAAGGGTCGGGTGAAGGAGTCCAAGCCTTTGTTCGTGCGCATCGCTAATGAAATCCGCACCAAAATCACCTGGAGTCAACCCAATCTTTTTACCCTGCAAGGCGACCCGTTCATCTGCGAAACCGAGCGCCTGCCCATCGGGCTGAACATCGAACCCGTCGGGCAACTCAACATGGGCGACGTCGCCATTTTTTACAACAGCCGCAAACTCAACCCCACCGCCGAGGCAAAGCTGACCGGCAACAATGGCAGGTATTTTTTCAGCGACCAAATCCCGGTGCGGGACGAGGCGGAATTTCAAAACGTCTTCGTCACGGTGGCGGGGCAGCCTTCGGAGACGCTAAAGTTCACCTACTCGCCACTGACCAAGCCCAATTTGCACGTCATTGCGATTGGCGTCCAACGTGATTTGGACTTTGCGGCAAAGGACGCCGCTGACTTTGCCGACCTTTTTGCGAAGCAAGCCAATGCCAAAAACCGCCTTTTTGAGACGGTCAACATCCATCGGCTGCTCGGTTTGGGCGCTACGAAAACGGACATTGAAAAGACGGTGGAGCGCTTAGTTGTCAAGCAAAAATTAGGGGAAATCAAAAGCAACGACCTCGTCGTGCTGTTCCTCAGCTCGCACGGCTACATGCTCGACCAGCGCTTTTTTATCCAGGGAAACGACTACGACCCGACCGCTAAACTAGCGACCTCGGTGGATTACCAAGCCCAAATCCTCGACCGCCTGGATGGGTTGAATTGCAAAAAGCTCATTTTCATTGACGCCTGCCACAGCGGCGGCATCAAGGGCGCCAAGGACAGCGGCGCAGACCCGGCAGACGTGAACCTCGCCATCGTGGAATTGAACCGGGTGAAAAACAGCCTCGTGACCATCACTTCGAGCCGGGAAGAAGAGGCGTCTTACGAAAACAAGGCGTGGCAAAACGGCTCGTTCACGGAAGCGATTTTGGAAGGGCTTGGCAACGGAAAGGCGGATGCAGATGGGAATAAAATCGTGACGCTGACCGAGTTATACAAGTTTTTGGATGCACGAGTGCCGCAGTTGGTTTCGCTGATTTTGAAGAAGCCGCAGCATCCCCGCATCGTGCCGGGGTTGAAGGATTTGCGGGATATTCCGCTGTTTGTCACCAATTGATAACTATCAGAGAGCGGTGGGTTTTTGAGAAAATTTGTAACTGTTTAGCACGTCTGGCTCCCTACGTCTCCAAGTCGCTTTTGTCATCTTCGCAGAAGACCTACGAAGTCTGGCTCCCA
>CAZHLB010001245.1:0-1737 GCA_964533005.1 uncultured Saprospiraceae bacterium | reverse complement strand
AGATGACAAAAGCGACTTGCAGACGCAGGGAGTCAGACTTCGTAGGTCTTCTGCGAAGATGACAAAAGCGACTTGCAGACACTGGGAGTCAGACGTGCTAAACAAGTTACATAGGAAGCTGGATATGAAAAATTCAAGCAGCCGTTTTACCAATATTTTTAAAGTTCTGCTTTGCGCCATCCTGTTTTATGGCGCAAATACCGGCTGCGAGCAACGCCCTGATTCAAAAGCCGGCAGCGAAGCTGCGTCTCCCGGCAAACAATTAGCAGAAATACATTGCCAGTCTTGCCACTTATATCCCAGCCCCGAACTATTGGACAGAAATAGCTGGAACAACGTGCTTTTCAGCATGGAACAGGAAATGAAAAAAGCGGCTTATCAAATAAAGGAAGAAGACTGGTATGCCATTCAAAGATATTATTTGGAACAAGCGCCCGCTGCGTTGAAAGCGCCGCCCAAGCAATTGAAAAAAGCAGCCGGGATATTTCAAAAAACGGACACTTTTTCAAATATCCCGGAAGCCGTACCTGTCGCTACTCTGCTGAAATATGACCTGGAAAACAATCGGCTATATACTGGCGATATAAACGGCAACATATTCATGTTTAAAGGCACTGAATTAGGCAAAGTATTGAAAATCAGAAATATCCCGATTGACATTCAATACAATGCAAAAAATGAAAGCCTCGATGTTTTAGGCATTGGCGATTTAATGCCGACGGAGGGGCGGGGCGGCGAATTAATCAATATCTCAAAAAGCGGGAAACAAACGACCATCCTGGATTTCCTCGACCGCCCGGTGCATTTTATCCGGCATGATTTCGACGCCGACGGGAAGGAAGAATATTTGGTGTCTTGTTTTGGGTCAACGGAAGGGGCAATAAATTCAGGTACGTTGTCCATGTTCAGCCCAAAAAATGGGACGTTTCAGGAAAAAATAATCAAAGAATTGCCTGGCGCAACCAAGTCAGAAATTGGTGATTTTAATAAAGATGGCAAGCCCGATATCATTGCCTTATTTTCCCAGGGAAAGGAAATATTGACCCTGTTTTTAAACAAGGGAAACTTAGAATTCGAGGAAAAACAATTGCTGGAATTTCCGCCGGTTTATGGCTCGAACGATTTTGTTTTGGCGGACATGAATAAGGATGGATATTCGGATATTGTTTTTACCAACGGCGACAATGGCGACCATACGCCCATTTTTAAATACTATCATGGCGTGAGAATATTCGTCAATAATGGAAAGAATGACTTCCATGAAAAGTATTTTTTCCCGATTAATGGCGCTTCAAAAGTAGTGGTGCGTGATTTCGATGCCGATATGGATTTGGACATGGTTGTGCTGGCTATGTACCCCAATCTCGCCGCCTTTCCCCAGGAGTCTTTGACCTATTTTGAAAATACCGGAAGCCTTGATTTTGCTGCATCTTTCATCGAGCCGGAGCCTTCGGGCAGGTGGTTGCTCATGGACGCAGGCGACATTGACCGGGACGGAGATATTGATTTAATAATGGGTGCAAACCTGATGATTAAGTCCATATTGCTGCCGCCAGTGTACCGGGAAAAATGGATGAGCAGCAAGGTTGCTTATGCTGTTTTCGATAATCATTCACGTCAAAATTAGGCTCATGTGGCGTCTGCGTGAAACAACTGTCTGCAAGTCTGCAAGTCGCTTTGTCATTCTCGAAGAGAACCTCCACATCCCAAGTATCCGGTAGGATGTGGAGGTTCTCT
>CAZHLB010001244.1:0-1743 GCA_964533005.1 uncultured Saprospiraceae bacterium | reverse complement strand
CAAGCCATCCATTTTCCTGAACGCCAAAGAAGTCTGGAAATATGGAATGACCACAAAAGGAGAACAGGGACGTTATCAAACAGAGTATCTAAGAAAGAACAACCTCAGATACATTGTAGAATATACCGGGACAATTGGGGAATGCCGCTTTCAAGAAAAATTGAAACTATTCAATTATCCTTTTACGCCGGAAAACAAACGGAGAGATAAAACGGAAATGCTTGTCTTGCCACCCGGCAATTTGAGAACTGACTAAAACAACCTACTTTGGTTTCAAAAAATAGAATCATGGTATTCGTTTCAGCTATCGTTGACAAAAGTGTGGATGAAAAATTGGACACTGATTTCATCAGAGAAATACTGAAAGATTTGCAAGGTGACATCGCCATTGTCTTTGCCTGTACAAAAGGCGACTGGCGGGAAAATGACACTTGGAAAAGCAAGGGAACGAAATATTATCAAATCGTTCTGCCTTACGAAAAGGTCGCCAACATGGACGCCGACGCCGTCCGCCAATGGATGCTCCGCCTGGCGGAAGAACGACTTGGCTTGGTCGAGCAGCAGCAATAACCGCTGGCTGGCAAATCTTCAAATCCACTTAAAAACCTCCCCCAACTTATAGCTTACCCAACTCACCGCCCCACCCACAAACACCCCCCAAATCAAATCCACCACCACCATCGCTGCGGGCCACCTGTCGAGCAGCGACTTGTTCACCAACTCATAAGTTCCGTAAGTCACCAGCCCGAAAAACACGCCATTCAGCAGCGCCCTCGAAGCTGTTTGGGCTGGAAAAACGCAGAAATACAAGATGCCGCCGACAAAAATCAGGTAGAAAATGACCGCCGCCACGAGGTCGGGCTTGGGCGCAAGCAGCCAGCCGACTTGCTTTTGGATGAAATTTTTTGCGAAGAAGGCGATGAAGGCGAGGTCGAGGATGCCGTAAATCAGCAAGGTGAGGAGGAAGAGCCAGACTGTTTTCATGGTTTCGAGCTAAAGCTGACAGGCGGAAAACCATTTTCCCACCTGTCAGCTTTTCGCCGAAACTTACACTTTTTCCAAAATCAGCGCCGAAGCCCCACCCCCACCATTGCAAATCGCCGCCAAGCCATATTTCCCGCCTTTCTGTTGCAGCACATTATTCAACGTCGTCACGATGCGAGCGCCCGAAGCGCCTAACGGGTGACCCAAACTCACCGCTCCGCCAAAAACATTCGTGCAGGCGTGGTCAATTTCCATTACCTTTTCAAAAGCCAAAGTCACCACCGAGAAGGCTTCATTCACCTCGAAATAGCTGATGTCGGCAGTGTTCAAACCTGCCCGTTTCAATGCTTTCGGAGCGGCGATGGTCGGCGAAGTGGTGAACCATTCCGGCTCCTGCTCGGCATCTGCGAAGGAGACGATGCGAGCCAAAGGCTTGAGATTCAATTCCTTCAGCTTGCGTTCGCTCACCAGCACCAGCGCCGAAGCGCCGTCGTTGATGGTCGAAGCGTTGGCGGCGGTCACCGTGCCGTTGGGCGTGAAGGCGGGGCGTAGGGAGGGGATTTTGTCGAAGTTCACTTTGGTAAATTCTTCGTCTTTCAACACCGACACCGGGTCGCCTTTTTTCTGCGGAATCAGCACCGGCACGAGTTCCGGCATGAACAAACCCGCCTCCGTCGCTGCCGCCGAGCGGCGGTAACTTTCGATGGCGAAGGCGTCCTGCGCTTCGAAGTCGCCGGCAGCCTGCTCAAATTGTTCGTC
>CAZHLB010001243.1:0-1745 GCA_964533005.1 uncultured Saprospiraceae bacterium | reverse complement strand
TGGGATGCAGGAAAGTCACGTCGAAAAAGTCCCTGCCCTTGTTCCGGGGGCGCTGGAAAATGGCAGTCAGCTTGTGCGACAAGAGCAAAGAAAGCGGCGGCACAAGCACGGAAGTGAACACGTCGAACTGCCGGAGCAACTTTCTTTCCGGTTGAAAATCAAACCCTTGCGCTTCGGCGTCGAGTTGGATGAGAATTTTTTCCTCCCGGTGACCGCTCAAGCTTGAGAATTAACTCATTGAAGATTGAGACAATTGATTTGTAAATCCATCGGTCAGTTTTGAAACGGAAACATTAGCCGGGTCACTCCTCCCTAATCCGCTCATACAAATCCACCGTCGCTCGCCCCGGCGCAACGCCCAACTCCTCGCTCAAAAAATCCCTGCATTTCTGAAACTGCCGTATCGCTTTGTCCCGCATTCCAAGATGTTGATAGCAAAGCATCAGCCTGCGGTGAGCGTCTTCGAGGCAGGCATCTTTTTCCAACATTTTCCGGCAGAGATTCATGCTGACCTGGTAGCGTTGTTGCTCGAAAAAATGATTGCTCAGGCGGTCGAGGATGACCAGCCAGGTTTCTTTGCTGCGCTCCCGCTCCCGCTCCGCCCACTCCTCGAAGGGCAGGTCTTCCAGAAAATCGCCCCGGTAAAAAGCGAAGGCTTGGTGGTAGGTTTCCACCGCCGCCGCCATGCCTTCCCGGGTTTCGATTTGCCTGCCTTTTTTCCAGTAGCCTACAAACAAGTCGGTGTCCCGCTCCACTTGCACGTCGGGGTGCAGGCTGTAACATTCGTCTCGAAAAATGATGATTTCCCTTCCCGGCGCAATCGCTGCGAGGCATTTTCGGATGGAACTGAGCGTGACGTTCAGGCAATTGCGGGCGCTTTCCTGGGTGCTGTCGCCCCAAAATTGTTCGAGCAATTGTTCCCGGTGAACCGGCTTCGGGTGGCGGAAAAGCAGATAGGCGAGCAGGGCTTTGGCTTTTTTCCCCGGCAGTTTAGGCAAGGATTTACCTCGAACCATGACGGAAAAAGTGCCGAGCAGGTGAACCTGCAAGTCAGGCGCTTGCCCAAGCTCCACGTCCAGCCGCTCGGCAGGGGCAAAAAAAACAGGCGCTATGGCTGGAGAACTGCTGAATGTCGAGGCAAAAGACACCCCGTCCGGCTGAACGGGCGACGCTGGCGCAAGCCAATTTTTGATTTTATCCAGCCACCGTTTGACAGGTGCTGGCGCAGGCGGTTTGGTGTGGCAATGAATGCAATTCAGCAATTCATCGCCCTGAAAAGGCATGAACAGGAAATCGTTTGCGCCGAGGCGAAAGGCTTCCACGATGTCGTTGGGCAGCGGGTTTTCGCCAACCAGGATGATGGGCGATTTTGGATGTAACTGCTTGATTTGGTGCAACATTTCCACGCCGCTATGCAGCGGCGGGTCGTGGTGCAAGAGAAAAACAACGTCTTTCAAACCTGCCATTTCTGCCACTGAATAGAACGTGAAAACCTTCTCTTGGGCTGGCAGGGATTGACGCACGACCTCCGCAAAACGGGAGTTGAAGCTGGCGATTGCGATTTTTGGATGCATTTGGATGCTGTTCGATTTTCGGTAGTATTTTTTGTTTCCCGATGTTTGACAGCCTCCTCCTGTATGTTTAACCACGCTTTTGGGATGTTTCACGCGGAGGCGTTTTCCCGCAAAGGGCGCTAAGGAGCGGAGGACGCAAAGGTTTGATTTGTATGACTTTGCGTCCTCCGC
>CAZHLB010001242.1:0-1746 GCA_964533005.1 uncultured Saprospiraceae bacterium | reverse complement strand
CTCCAAAATTCCTCGCCGATGCTTGCGCAAAAATCCAGGGGCAGTTCACGAGCGGGGCAAATTCTTTCAGCCAAAAAGCCGCCGCCTACGCCCTCGGCGCAGAAATGGAACCGACCTGGAAAATGCGGGAAGCCTTCCTCCACCGAAGAAACCTCGTGCTGGATTTGCTGAAAAACATCCCCGGTTTCAAGGTCAACCAGCCGGAAGGAGCATTTTACGTTTTCCCCGACGTCAGCGAATATTTCGGCACGTCGGATGGGCAAACGGATATCCAAAACGCCGATGATTTCTGCGAATACCTGCTGCAATCGGCGCACATCGGCACGGTGTCGGGCGGGGCGTTCGGGGCGGAAAATTGCTTTCGGATTTCTTACGCAGCTTCGGAGGAGGCTTTGAAAAAAGCCATCGAGCGCATCGGGAATGCGGTGGCGAGGTTGCGATAATCGCTTCGGAGACAGGTGAGTAGATTTAAACAACACTTTTTTTTCTTTCAACACATAGTCACATAGAACACATAGAGTTGATAATCAAAAAGCTATGTGAACTATGTGACTATGTGTTGAAAGAAAAAAGTGATGTTCAATATTGGCTGAGTACTTATCTATCAAACACCATGAAAACAACCATCAACTGGGGCATCCTCGCCCCCGGCAGGATTGCCCACAAATTCGCCAGCGACCTGAAGTTAGTCCCCGGCGCTCACCTTCATGCCGTCGCCAGCCGCTCGCTCGAACGGGCGACCGCCTTCGCCAGCGAACATGGCGTTGCACACACCTTCGGCAACTACCGGGAACTGCTCGAATGCCCCGACCTCGACGTGGTTTACATCGCCTCGCCGCACACCGAGCATTGCGCTCATACCTTGCTTTGTCTCGAAAAAAAAATCCCCGTCCTCTGCGAAAAGCCCTTTGCCATGAACCGGGCGCAGGCGCAACGAATGGTCGCCGCCGCCCGTGCCAACGACACGTTTTTGATGGAGGCGCTCTGGACGAGGTTCGTTCCCACTTTTGAAGAAATGCTGCGGCTGTTGCAAGATGGCGCCATTGGCGAGTTAAAAATGCTGCGGGCGGACTTCGGTTTCCGGGCAAATTTTCCGCCGGAGCATCGGGTGTTCAACACTTCGCTCGGCGGCGGCGCTCTGCTCGACGTTGGGATTTACCCGATTTACCTGGCGCTTGCGACTTTGGGAATGCCTGAAAATATCAAAGCCTCCGCCGTTTTTGGCGAGAGCGGGGCGGATGATAGTTGCGCCTTGATTTTTGAATATCCCGGCAACCGCCTCGCCGTCCTCGATGCATCTATTGCCTTGAAAACCAACACGGAAGCGTTTTTGTACGGCGAAAAAGGTACGATTCACCTGCACGCTCGCTTCCACCAGCCACATGAATTATCCCTTTCATTTTATGACAAACCGAGCGAGCACGTCGCCATTCCGTTCACCGGCTACGGCTATTTTCATGAAATCGTCGAGGTGAACGAATGCCTGTTGGCGGGCAAAAAAGAGAGCGAAAAAATGCCGCTGCATTTCAGCCTGCAAATGATGGAAGTGCTGGATTGGGCGAGAGAGGAGACTGGGATTGTTTATCAGGGGATTGATTAAGAGAGCATTGGTAGGATGTTTCACGCTGAGGCGTTTTCCCGCAAAGGGCGCAAAGGAGCGAAGGACGCAAAGGTTAGATTTGTTTGACTTTGCGTCCTTCGCTCCTTTGCGCCCTTTGCGGGAAAACGCCTCCGCGTGAAACATCC
>CAZHLB010001241.1:0-1746 GCA_964533005.1 uncultured Saprospiraceae bacterium | reverse complement strand
CCGTCTGCAAAACAGGACGGTTCCTCTCCGAGGATGACAAAAGCGACTTGCAGACGGCACACCAGACAGGACGGTTCCTCTCCGAGGATGACAAAAGCGGCTTGCAGACTTGCAGATAGTAGGGACGGCAGGCGTTTCTGGTTATTCTATGGGCAATCAACAGGGAACCCTACCAACATTGAGGGCCGCTCCAAAATCAATACTGAATGCTCCTCGCAATCTTCGCCAGCCTCGGAAACTTGGGTGCTTTCACCTTCATCAGCCAGTCGGTGGCGCGCAAGGCTTTCAGAAAATCCTTTGCAGCCTGCCGCAATTCCGGTTGCACAAAATCGTAGCGGGTGTTTTGCAGCCAGGCGATGTTGCTTGGTTTGAAAAACATAGCCCATCCCAGGCGGTGCTGCAAAATGTCTCGTTTCGTTCTCACCTTTTGAAAATCAACAGGTTGCACATCTTGAGAAGCGGGCGGCGCAATGCGCACGCGCATCGGCATGAGGTTGAGCGGAATGCCAGAATAGCTTTCGTGGTCGCTCGAATGTTCCACGCTCACGTCGTAGATGAAAGTCGCCAGCGCGGCGGTCAGGTGGTCGTTTTCAAAAATGGCTTGCCCGTCGGGGAAGCCCGGCGTCCATTGGCTGATTTTGTTTGCCCAGCGAACCACCGCCGGGTCGCCTTTCGGAACCTGTCGCACCACTTTTTCCACGAAGCCATAAATCGTGCGATAGTAAGTGTCGAGGAATTCGCCATACTGAAATGCAACCTCCGGCGCTCCGTACCGAAAACGGTAACCGGGAAAGGAGCTATTGCCCTCTAAACCCGACCAGGCGCACTGGGTGATGCCGTTGGTTTTGCCAAAAAAAGGCGTGTAAAGCAAGTTCTGCTGCGGTCGGCGAATCGAGTGGGGCGAATAGCGAACTGCCTGATTGACACGCAGTTGCAGGGTGAGATGCGGGCGCAGGAGGCGATGAATCAGGTGGCTTTCGGGCAGTTCCGTTTTTGTCACGGCATTGATGGGGTCCATCGGGAAATGCACCAGGGTATGGTTGGACACGACGACGTTGTAATTGGCGCCTTGCAACACAAATAGCTTGCTTGCCGCCCAAGCGTTCCGGTCTTCCGGGGTCACGACCAGGTCGTTGATTTTGATGGCGACTGCCCGCAACGCTGCCTCGCCTGTTTGCTGAAAAAACGTGACGGTCGGGGCGGCAAAATTGCCGGGGTCGAGCGTGGCTTTTTTCATCGAAGAAAAATCCACCTTGAAAAACACGGCGTCCGGCGCTGCATTTTCAAGGAAGGCGGCAAAGCTCTGCCGGTCTGCCTCGTCGAGCCGCCGGTTGAGGTGCTTACTTAATAAGGTGTCGGTGAACAGGCGGGCGAACTGCTCGTCCGAAGTGTTTTTCACCGCCGGGCAAGCCAGGTAGTCAAAAACCGCCCTCGGCAAATAAATCACCTGCCGCCAAAGCCAGTAACTCAGGCGCACCAGCCGGAACAGCCCCGTTTCGTGGCGCTCCACGTTTTTGATGCAAGGCGCTACTTTGCCGGGCGCCACCGGGTCGGGTTGCGGCTCCAGTTGGAGCGACGGCGGCGGCATTTTCCAAAAGCCCTCCATCGCCGCTGCCGGGCGAGCCTGACCGGGAAGTTGCAGCGTTTCGATTTTGAACATGATTGGCGTTTTTTTTATGGTTGATGAGGTTATTGGACTTTGGACACTTTTGAGACGCGAGGAGGATAGGAACACGGATGACGCGG
>CAZHLB010001240.1:0-1763 GCA_964533005.1 uncultured Saprospiraceae bacterium | reverse complement strand
TTTTATTAGCCTTTTTTTCAAATTGGGCGAAAAGCTGACATGTGGTTTTTGGATGCTGCCGTTGAAAAATTTTCAATTTTTCAACGGCAGCATCCAAAAACCACCTGTCAGCTTTTCGCCCAATTTGCAAAAAAGGCTAATCAAACATTGTCAAGTCAAATCACTCGACACAACATGAAGCAATTCATCGTCTTATTTTTTCTTGCCTGGAGCCTGATTTCTTCCGCTCAAAAACCTGCCGACCTGCCTTCTCAACTCGACGCCTACCTGCAAAAAGTTGCCGCCAACGGTTGGTCAGGCTCTGCTTTGGCTGCGGCTGGCGGAACAGTTTTGCTCGAAAAAGGCTACGGCTTGGCTGACCGGCAATCGGGCAGAAAACAAACCGCCGAGACCATTTTCAGCATCGGCAGCATCACGAAGCAGTTCACGGCGGCAGCCATCTTGAAGCTCGAAAGCCAGGGAAAACTGCGCCTCGATGACCCGCTTTCAAAGTATTTTCCGAATGCGCCTGCGGATAAATCTGACATCACGCTGCATCAATTGCTCACCCATAGCGCAGGTTTTCCAGGCGCAATCGGCGACGATTACGAGAATGTGAATGCGGAAGAATTTGCCAAACTCGCATTCGCCGAGCCGCTGCTAAATCCACCCGGCAAGACCTACGAATATTCCAATGTTGGCTACAGCCTGCTCGGCATCATCGTGGAAAAAGTGAGCGGCAAAGGCTATGAAACTTACCTGCGGGAAAACCTCTGGCTGCCCGCCGGCATGGAGCGTACGGGCTACGTTTTGCCCAAATTCAAAAAGGAAGATTTGGCGGTGGGCTACAAAAACGGCGAGCGTTGGGGCACTGCCCTCGACCGTGCCTGGCTGGCAGATGGTCCTGGTTGGCATTTGAGAGCCAACGGCGGCGTACTTTCAACCGTCGGCGACATGCACAAATGGTACAAAGCCTTGAAAAACAACGTGGTGCTGCCAAAAACTGCCACCGAAAAAATCTTCACGCCCCACATCCGGGAAGGTGAAGGCGCTCTAAGTTTTTATGGCTACGGCTGGGTGGTGGAGGATTTTGGCGGGCAGCGAATCATCTGGCACAATGGCGGCAACAGCGTCTATAATGCCTACATGAGTTTCGTCCTGGCAAACGACCGGTGCATTGTCGTTTCGAGCAATGCGAATGATTTTATTTCCGACGATATCGCTATTGAAATCAATCGGGCATTGAATGGCAAAGAGCCCAATGAAATACTTGTCCAAAATGAATACCCCTGGCAAAAAAATCTCTTTGTAATTGGCGTCCACCAGGTAATCGTGGATAAAGGAGCTGACTATTTTCGCCAAAACAGCAGGCAAATTTTAGAGGAAGAAGGCTTCGATTTTGAAAATGACATGCTCCTGTTGGGTGTCGGAGAGCGGCTGGAGGTAGAGGAAAAATGGGCGGAAGGAGTCGCCTTGTTCGAGGTTTACACGGAACTGTTTCCTCAAATCGTAGTCGCCTGGAACCGCCTCGGCGTCTGCCGGAAAGCTCTCGGCGACAAGGCTGGAGCAAAAGTCGCCTGGGAAAAATCAGTGGCGTTGCGACCCGGTGGAAACCCGGCGGCGAAGTGGCTGAAAGAGTTGGATTAACGGCGAGGTGGTCACCGGAAGCACAGCCTTCAGGCTGTCCTGGGGTGCGGCGTTCACGCCGCCTGCGTCGCTTGAGAATGTTGAACGACGCAAGCGGCGTGAACGCCGCACCCCAGGACAGCCTGAAGGCTGTGCTA
>CAZHLB010001239.1:0-1763 GCA_964533005.1 uncultured Saprospiraceae bacterium | reverse complement strand
TTCAGGATGACAAAAGCGACTTGGAGACGGTCAAAGCGACTTATGAGACAGCCTCCGCTCGAAGTCCGGAACTAATTGAAAGCGTCGAACTATCCTACTGAAGCTTTTAAAAACCCAACCCGCCAATGCTCTTCCCTCCGTCCACGTGAAACACCTGCCCCGTGAGGAAGTCATTTTCTTCCGAAGCCAGAAAAGCCACCAGTCGGGCGATGTCTTCCGGCGCTCCCATCGTCTTGGTAGGCTGGGCGTTCAGCAGTTTTAGCCGCACCTCTTCCGGCAGGTTTTGCGTGAGCGAAGTATCAATCAAGCCGGGAGCGACAGCGTTCACGGTCACGCCAAACTGCGCAAGTTCCAATGCCAGCGCCCTCGTCAAGCCGACCACGCCAGCTTTGGAAGCGGAATAGTTAGTCTGACCGGGATTGCCGAGCCAGGCGCGGGAGGCGATGTTGATGATTCTGCCGTAGCCTGCCTCTTTCATCAAGCGGGCAGTTTCGCGGCACATCAGCCACGTGCCTCGCAGGTTGACTTGAATGACCCGGTCGAAATCGGCGGTTTCCATTTTCCAAATCACCCGGTCGCGGATGATGCCGGCGTTGTTCACCAGCACCTTGAGCGGGGCGTGTTTTTCCGCCACCGTTTCAAACAACTGCTTCACGCTTTCCTCGCTCGCCACGTCGCAGGGCAGGTAGGCGGCATTGGGTTGCAAGTTGGCGGCAGCTTCGTGCCCAGCCAGGGCGTCCACGTCGGCGATGATGGTGAAAAAACCATCCGCCGTCAGTTGCCGGGCAATGGCAAAACCGATGCCTTTTGCTGCGCCGGTGACGATGGCAGTGCCTTTCATCTTATGCTGCTTGATTGGTTTGGTATTCGTGCTTCCGCTCTGGAATACACAACTCATTCGAGCGGCACGGTTTTGAACCCTGTCGCTCGAATGAGTCCGTGTATTTTTAGAGGAATACGTTTTCATATTGCTTTTTCAAGTCCACGCCGAGTTCCGCGTCTTTGTCCAAAAAGGAAAAATAGAGCCGCTCCTTTTCCGCTTCGGACAGCACCTCGTCCACTGCAATAAAAAGCTCATCGTTCTCGGCGCTGATGTGGTCGGTGAGGTCGGAGAGATAGCGTTGGAGGGTGGAGCGGGCGCTTTCCCAGTTTTGCTGGTGCAGGGCGGCTTCCGCATCCTTTAAGTAATCCCGGAATAATTCGTGGTGCGTTTCGAGCGCTTCGACGATGTTGGTCAAGCCTGCGTGCCGGTCTTTGAGCAAAGAAAACAGCAGGTCTTCCTCCTTTTGGTGATGATATTTATCAGCGTAGGTTCTGAAAAAGTCGAAGAAACGGGCAAGCTCATCCCTGCCTTCGGCGAGGTTTCCCGTTTCCAAAAATTGGCGGAGTGCCTGCATTTCTTGGAGAATTACTTCGTGCTCGTCGTAGAGCATCGCCATTGCTTGTGAGTTCATGCGGCTGATTTTTGAAAATTTTGAGAAAGAAGTTTCAGGCTGCGATTTAAGACTATTTTGACCGAAATAGAAAACGTTTGTACTTTCGTGCAGAAAAAAAAACGAACAATTGTTCGGGCTTCCAACCAACGAGGCAAAGACTTCAAAAAATTTTCCGTAAAAAATCAGCCACTTTGAGAGCCTCGCCGGGCGGCGGTGCTTTCAAGCCAAATAATTCCAGTTTGGCTCATGTTCCTTTCGGGCTGAAACGTACCCCGTACCGCCGAACACCAGTTAGGCGGGGGGTGCGCGGTCGCCGCCCCACGGGGG
>CAZHLB010001238.1:0-1766 GCA_964533005.1 uncultured Saprospiraceae bacterium | reverse complement strand
CCCCAGGTCGAGGTCGGTCTCGGCGCCGTCGTCAGTGACGTAGCATTCGCCATGCTCGTAAGGGTTGAGCGTGCCGGGGTCAACGTTGATGTACGGGTCGAATTTTTGAATGGTGACGGAGAAGCCCCTCGCCTGAAGGAGCTTTGCGAGGGATGCGGAAATGATGCCTTTGCCCAAAGACGACGTGACGCCTCCCGTAACAAAAATGTGCTTTGCCATTTGCTGAAGTAAAAAGTGAAAAGAGAAAAGTAAAAAGTGAGGCGTCGGGTGTGGTGACTGGCTCTTTTGCCTTGTGTTTTTTTACTTTTCTCTTGCTTACGTTACGGGATGCAAAGGTAGAAAAGCGGGCAGGTTTACCCTCTGACGCACCAAATCAACAGGCATTTTTTTTGAAACACATAGTCACATAGAAAACATAGGAGGGTGATTTTCAGGCTTCTATGTTTTCTATGTGACTATGTGTTTCAAAAAAATCCCGGTTGAAGTTTAAGTGCCGGACTTCCGGTTTTCAGAAATCTGCCCGATTTTGGAAATCTGGTTGACGATTTCCATTTCTGCCACCTGCGCCTATCTTTGCCGCACAATTTTTCCAGCATGAATCAGCATTTCCATCATTCGCATCCTCATTTTCACTTGCCGACCGGCGAGCGAGTTTGCGTTTGACAATTGCTGCAACAAGCTGATTTTCAAACAAAAAGGCTTGCCGGTGCGATCACCGGCAAGCCTTTTTTTATGGCTAAATGGCTAAATGGCTGAATGGTTGTCAGCCATCTAACCATTTAGCCATTCAACTATCCAACCATGAATCTTCTCCGCTTGGCTGTTCAAAAATCAGGTCGCCTGCACGAAGGCTCGGTCGAGTTGCTGCGGGAGTGTGGCATCGAAGTATCGAACAGCAATGGCAAGTTGCGAGCCCTCGCCGCCAATTTCCCACTCGAAGTTTTTTTCCTCCGGGACGACGACATCCCGCAATACGTGGAAGACGGCGTCGCCGACGTCGGCATCGTCGGGCAGAACATCGTTTTCGAGCAAGAAAAAAAAGTGCTGGAAGCCGAGCCGCTCGATTTTGGCAAGTGCCGCCTGTCCATCGCCGTTCCGAAAAGCCATGCCTACGAAGGTGTTTCCGACCTGCAAGGGCTTCGCATCGCAACGACTTACCCGAATTTGCTCGGTCGTTTTTTGCAAAAAAATGGCGTCTCGTCAGACATTCATCAAATCAATGGCTCGGTGGAAATTGCTCCGAGCATCGGCTTGGCGGATGCTGTTTGCGATTTGGTAAGTTCCGGCAGTACCTTGATTTCCAATGGCTTGCGGGAGGTGGAAGTGATTTTTCGCTCCGAGGCGACGCTGATTTCCCGGCAAAATTTGCCGGAGGAGCAGGCGCTTTTGCTTGAAAAATTGCTCTTCCGCATTCGTGCCGTGAAAAAGTCGAAGCGGCATAAATACATCCTTTTGAATGCGCCCAACGACCGCATCCCTGCCATCGTTGGCATCCTGCCGGGCATGAAAAGCCCGACCGTTTTGCCGCTGGCGGAATCGGGTTGGTCGAGCATTCATTCGGTGGTGCAGGAAGACCGGTTTTGGGAAATCATCGAAGACCTGAAAGCCAATGGCGCTCAGGGAATTTTGGTCGTGCCGATTGAAAAAATGGTAGTGTGAGCCTGAATCCACTAAAACTCAGGATTCCACATTTCGAGCGGCGGGGGGGGGGGGGGGGGGGGGGGGGGGAAGATAGGAAAAAGAGAGAGGAGGGAAACACCCACACA
>CAZHLB010001237.1:0-1766 GCA_964533005.1 uncultured Saprospiraceae bacterium | reverse complement strand
GCCATTCCATCAACAATCATGTAATCATGTAATCATCAATCATTTAATCAAATCAGAGTGTGCCAAAAGGAGCAAGACCATGATAAAAAAATCCACCCTCCTGCCTGCTTTTCTTGCAGGCGACCTGACGCAAATCAAGGAGCTTCTTCACCCGAAAAATGATGGTATCGAGTTGAGTTACAGTCTTGCGCTGGCGACGCTGGAAGCAGACGAGTCGTCACTGCCACATCGCTTGGTCAAGAGCAGCGAGGTTTATTTTTTGCTCGAAGGCAACGGCGAAATGCATCTCGACGAGCAAGTGAAGGAAGTGACCGCCGGGGATTTGGTTTTCATTCCAGCCAATGCTTTGCAGTTCATCAAAAATACCGGTGTGGGTCGATTGTCTTTTCTCTGCATTGTATCGCCGCCTTGGTCGCCGGAGGAGGAGGTGATTTTGTAGAAATGTCATTTTTTTCAAAAATGACATTTCTCCCCCTCTATTTTCGCCCCCGGCATGAAAATCCTGCTGCTTACCAAGAAATTTCCCTACCCATTGCGGGAAGGCGAACCCATCGCCATCACCTACCTCAGCCGCTCGCTGGCGGCAGCCGGATGCGAAATCACCCTGCTCGCCATGAACACCACCAAACACTTTTTCAACCTCGCCGCCCTGCCGCCGGAATACAACCATTTCAAAGCCATTCACACTGTCACCGTTGACAACCGAATCACCCCTGGCGGGGCGCTGAAAAGCCTGCTCGCTGGCGAAGCGTACATTCTATCTCGCTTTGTGTCAAAGGCTTACGAGGAAAAGCTTGCGGAAATTTTACTGGCGGAACACTTCGACGTGGTGCAATTGGAGACGCTTTACCTGGCACATTATATCCCCGTCATTCGCCGCCATTCCAATGCAATTATTGCCATGCGAGCGCACAACGTGGAGCATGAAATCTGGCAACGCCTCGCCGCCAACTCCCCTTTTTTTCTCAAAAAATGGTACCTGCTCAACCAAAACCAGCACCTTCGCCGCTTCGAAATCAGCCGCTTGAACGACTATGATTTGATGGTCGCCATCACGCAGCGGGATTTGGAAGTGTTCCGAAAATTGGGCTATCGAAAAGCAACGGTCGTTGCCCCGGTGGGTATTGATTTGAAAGATTACGAGCCTGATTTTCAGTGCTTTGAAAAAAATCCAAGCCTTGCCTTCATCGGTGCGCTCGATTGGATGCCCAACCAGGAAGGCATCGTGTGGTTTTTGGAAAATGTCTGGCAAGAAATTTCGAGCCGCTACCCGCAGCTTGAATTTCACGTCGCTGGAAAAAACACCCCCGCCTGGCTTCGCCGCCAGGCTCAAAAAAATGTTCATTTTCATGGCGAAGTGCCTGACGCTGTTGCCTTTTTGAATGCGCACCCCATTTTGATAGCCCCGCTTTTTTCAGGCAGCGGCATCAAAATCAAGGTGTTGGAAGGTATGTCGCTCGGCAGGGTCGTGCTGACAACGCCAGTCGGCGTCGAAGGCATACCAGCGAGACATGGCGAGCATTTTTTGCTCGGAGAGGCGGCGGAGGATTTTGTGCAAAACCTCACTTTTTGCCTTGAAAATCAATCGGAAATGAAGCCATTGGGCATTCGTGCCCGCCGGTTTATTCAAACAGAATTTGACAACCTGGCGATTGCCAACAAGCTCATCGAAGCGTTTAAAAAATTGATAGTCAATGCCTGGAGTTAAACTTCAAGTTAGGTGGATGGAGCGGCGGGGTTTTGAGACCCCGCATTTTCGTGAGCGA
>CAZHLB010001236.1:0-1770 GCA_964533005.1 uncultured Saprospiraceae bacterium | reverse complement strand
CACTTCAAAATCACCCTGGCGGCGGATGCCGACAAAATTCATCCCCATTCGCCGAGTCACCTGGGCATCCCAAATGGCGTCGCCAACGTAAACCACCCGCTCCAGCCGGGTTCTCTTTTCCACTTCCGAAATTGCCTGCCCGATGATTGCCTCCCTGGTTTCCTTGCCATCGGCGCAACTCATGGTCAGCCGCTCGGCAGGAATTTCGACGTGGCGCAGTTTGACGTTTGCCGGTCGGAGCCAGCCGCCGGTGCCAATGCCAACCTCGAAGCGGTCGTCGCCGAGCAGTCTTTCCACCGTGATTTTTGCGGCAGGAATTTCTTGAAATTCACGTGGTTCGGTGTGCCGCTTTTGCTCAATCATCGCCACAAAATGATGCTGAAACTCGTCCATTTCCGCCTCCGAAGCCAGCCGCCCGAAATGCAGTTGAATCACAGTTTGGAAAATGGTGTGGTCTGTCACGTGCGGAAAAGTTATCCAGTCAATGGTGGGAAATGGCAAGCCGTAAAGTTGCTCGTAGGTGAGCGCAAAACATTGGCTGTCAATGCGGTTGGAATAAACCAGGGTGCCGTCTATGTCGAAAATGATGAGCGTTTTCATGTTCTAACTTTTTTGTACCGGCGACTTTAGTCGCCGTGTTTGGCGTCAGCGACTAAAGTCGCCGGTACATAAAGTGCCAATTCAGCGGGTCTTCTTAATAAAATCCGCCACTGCCTGCGCCCACTTCGGATGGTCATTCAAGCTTTCCACCCAATCCAATTGCTCGCCGCCCAGGTTCAGAAATTCCGTGCGGTACTCGTGCCCGATTTCAACGATGGTTTCCAAGCAATCCGCAACAAAGGCAGGGCTGAAAACCAGCAGTTTTTTGTCGCCAAGACTCGCTCGCTGCGCAATCACTTCGCTCGTGTACGGCTGCGTCCAGACTTCTTTTCCGAGCCTCGATTGAAAGCAAGTGGTGAATTTTCCTTCCGGCAAATTCAGTTTTTGCGCCAAAGCTCTCGTCGTGGCATAGCTCTGCGCCGAGTAGCAAAACTGATTTTTGGCAGACAGCGCCGAGCAGCAATCGGGACTTTGCAGGCAATGGCTGCCCGTCAAGTCTGCCTTTTTCAACTGCCGCTGCGGCAAACCGTGATAACTGAACAGCACGTGGTCGTAGTTTTCAAGCTGAAATTTCCGCCCGTTTTCCGCAAAAAGGTCAATCATCGGTTCGTAGGTAGGGTAGGAGTTGACGAAACGGAGCGGCGGGATTGCCTGTTTTTTTGCCAAAACCCGCATCACTTCTTCGTAAACCGAACCGGTAGATGCGCTGGCATAATGCGGAAACAGCGGGAAAATCGTCAGTTCGCTCACTTGCGCCGCCAGCAGCTTTTCAAGCGCCGATTCGATGGATGGGTTTTGGTAGCGCATCGCAAGTTCGACCTGGTAGTTTTCTCCCAAAATCTGCTGCACGCCAGCCGCCAGCCGCTCCCCATAAAATTTGAGCGGCGAGCCTTCCGGCGTCCAAAGTTGCTGGTACAGTTTGGTGGAATTGCCGGTGCGAAATGGCAAAATGATGCCCCGAACCAGCAAGTTCCTGCCGAGCCAGGGGTAGTCAATCACCCGTTTGTCGAGGAGAAATTCTTTCAGGTAGCGATGAACTGCGCTGCGTTCGGGCGCATCGGGAGTGCCGAGGTTAACGAGGAGAACGCCTTTTTTTCCAAGCATTTTTATCCAAAGCTGACAGGTAGAAATCGAAAGGGCTGGCAGGAAAAAATTTTCAATTTTTTCCTG
>CAZHLB010001235.1:0-1770 GCA_964533005.1 uncultured Saprospiraceae bacterium | reverse complement strand
CCTGACAGGTCGGAAACATGATGCTTGAAAATTCGGGGGTGACTCATGTTACCTGATTTTGAGGTAAATGTAGCGATTTCGGATTTCGGATTTCAGATGCGTATCCTTCATACAATATCCGCAAAAAAAAATCCCACGCCGCCTGGCGCAGGATTTCGAAAATATGAAGGTTAGTCTGCTATGGAAAAACATGTGCCCCAAGCTGCCGGGGCTATTCACCTATAAAAACAATATTTCCCGAACGTCTTCTTCATCCCGGATTTCCTTGTCCACTTTTTCCAGGACGAATGTGTAGCTGTCCTCTCCTTTCTCGATTTGCTTAAAATCTTCGGGGCGGAAGACAGCGAATTTGTTGTCGGCAGTTACGACCCAAAGTAAGTTGGCGGAATTGCGGTTGAAGCGCAACCTCGCTCCGTCCGTCGCCAGGAAACGGGTGACCGTGTTTTTGCTTTTGTCAACTAAGAAACCAGTCAAAAATTCAAGCGATTCGCCCTGCTCTGTCTGAAAATTGGCAGCGAGTTGCACCTCATCCGGCGGCAGCGGTCGGTCGCAATTCCAGATGCCGAAGCCAGTGGCTTTGAAGCGGTTAATGACTTTCTTTTTGATGATTTCGTCGGTGGCTTCAGCGTACAAACCCATGCGGCGCAGGTCTTCCAGTTTCTTGTCGTAGGCAAGTTGTGCGAGGCGCTTTTCCTCCTGGAATTGTTGACGGATGGCGTCTTTTTTAGCCTTGAGTTTTGCCTCTCGCTCCGTCGTTGCCTGTTGCCATTTTTCAAAATCCCGGTTGAATTCAGCCATTGCCTTTTCGTAGTCATTACCGCTCAAAACGGGGTTGGCGATAATGGTCAGCGATTGATTGGCTTTCCGCAAAGTCAATTCGTAATCCCTGCTGTTCATTTTTTTGATGGCAATGCCGCTGACGTTGCTGAATCCAGCTTGCAGTTGCTCCGGTGTGATGCTCGATTGAGGGCTGAGTTGCCAGAGCATTTTTTCGTACTGGCTGTAAAGTTCTTTCAGTTCCGCCTGCTCATTTTCGTTACCGTTGGAAAAAGTCAGGTCGTCAAATTTCAAGTCAAAAACGGCATCTGACTTGTTCGCTTGTTGCGGCTTCACCGGCTCTTTCAGTTTGGGCAGGCTGGCTTCCACTTTTGCCATTTCCGCCTGCTCACTCACCGAGATGGCTTTCAATTTTTCCATCCGCTCCTTTTTTGCCGGGTAAAGCGGGTCGTTTTCGTCAAGCACTTCCTCGGCGAGCGGCTCGTCCAAAACCTCCATCCGGTCAATTTCCTGGTAAACCCAATTGCGTTTCTGCTCGTCCAGCTTGTAAATATTGTAGCCCACAGGTACGGCAATTGAGGGCGAAACATTCACCCTGGAGCGCAATTCCACGTCGAGCGATTTGCCGGGGGCGAGATTGACCCGCTTTCCGTTTTGCTCGGCAAAAATTTCAACCATCCCGGCGCTTTCCAAAGTGTAAGTCACGCCTGCCGAGTCGTAAGTCATGGGCACACCGGCGAGGAAAAAGTCAACGAAATCGTGCATTTCACGGTAGTGCAAGGTGACTTCGCCTTCGAGCAATTTGCCTTGTTCATTCGTAAAAGCTGCAGCGGGAACGACCACTTTCGAGCCGCTGGGATATTCGTAAACGCCGCCTTGGTGGACGTTCACGGCGAATTTTGCGTAGTCGGGCTGGATGTTTTCGAGCGGTGGATTCACGAGTGACTGGGCGGCAAGGTGCTGCTCGTTTTTGCGCTCATAACTTTGATTTCC
>CAZHLB010001234.1:0-1771 GCA_964533005.1 uncultured Saprospiraceae bacterium | reverse complement strand
TCAATTCCACTTTCGATTTCATGCGCCGGGCGACCGTTCGTGTAATAATAAAGCGCCAACGACTGCCTGCTGCGACCCGGCGGGCAAGTCAGCGGATTGGGCAAACCATGCCACGAGTGGCTGGTCGTGGTGAACATTCCAAGTGTGTTGAAAACGGGCGGCACTTTTTTCACGCAGCGAGTCATCTCCCGGTTCCAAAGTTCGAGATGCCCGCCGTAGCTGTCGTCCCAGTCTTTGTTGAGATAGACCAAAACGTTGAGCCTGCGGTCAAGCCCGGTGCGGCGATTCTTGTTGAAGTCGGCGTGGATTTTCAGGAAGCCGCCGGGTTTGATTTGGTGAAAAGCAGCGCCTTCAAAGTACGGGTCGGGCAGCAGCGTCTCCTCGATGCCAGTCAATTCTTGCAAAAACTGGAGGAATGGCTCGGAATTCAGGAACCGGGCGAAGGCTTTGGTCACGGGCCCAAAGCGCCGCTCGCCGATGGATGCGAGCTTCAATTCATTGGGTGTGTTGTAGCGCAGGTCGCCGTTGCTGCCCAAATCGGTAAATTCGGCAAGCACGGCGTCGAGGATTTCCGGGTTGAAAAAGTCTTGAAATGCCATGCTCGGAAATGGCTCGGCAGTGGCGTAGGCGGCTCGGAATTCACGGGCGACGGCTTGCAGGTCTTTGAATTTTTCGTTCAGAAAGTCCTGGTCGTCAAGCGTTTCGATGGGTTGCGTTGAAAGTTCGAGTGTTGTCATGGCTATCTGTTTTTGATGAATTTATGTTTGCTCGTTCATTTTTTCCGCTCCAAAAACGGCGGCCTCACTGCCCAAACCGCTACCTCCGTTTTCCTAAAAATCAGCCACCAGCCAAAAAAAGCCACCGCCGACACCTGCGCCAAAACCAAGCTCCAAGCAGGCACGACTTGCCTCAAATCCACCAGCATCCCGTCACCTGGAAACAAACCATAACCAACCAACGCAGGCAGCCGAAACCAATAATAACAGGAGACCGAAGCCGCCGCAAAGACACTGACCAGCGCCGTTTGCCATTTTTCAGCTGAAAAATGCCGCAGCAGCAAGAATGCGCCGAGCGTCAGCAACATCGTCCCCCAAGGCAGTCCGAATGCCATGATGCACTCCCGCCAATCCGCCGCCCCGCCCTTGCAATCCGGCACGTGAAACCAACCCCAAATGAATCCCGGCAAGCCACCCGTCAAAAGCGTGGCGGCGATGCGGTGCGAGGAGCGAGCGGTGGATTTTTGCGGATTCATTTTCGGCGTGGAGTCGGGGCAAGGCACAACGCAGTTGTGGCATTGTCCGCAGTGGGCATTCGGCGGCGAGTACAGCACGTTTTGACCGTACAATTTTTCCACCGGATGCACCGGGCACAAACTGCTGCACCAGCCACTTTTCGAGTCGAAAAAAATGCCGCCGAGGAATGCCAACGTTGCCAAAAACGCAAGCGTAGCGGCGGTCGCCAGTCCGTCGTTGTTCAACATCAGGTGGCGAAACGGCACGATGAGAAACAGCAGGGCGACGCCAACCAGGCTCAATCTGCCTTGCCACTTCAGCGGCAGCCTTTTCTTTTTGGAAAAATTCAGATGATGCGGCAACATCGCCACCGTTGCCAGCGGGCAGATGTTTCGCCAGACGCCCATCGCCAACACGAAAAGGGCAGGCGCAACGGGAATCAAGACGTTCCAAAATGCCGCAATGCCCACTTTTGGGAAAAAAAGCTGCGCGAGGAAAATGGCCAATCCGACCAACCTGACCAGCCCTTGCAAGCTGCG
>CAZHLB010001233.1:0-1772 GCA_964533005.1 uncultured Saprospiraceae bacterium | reverse complement strand
AGGAGAACCTCTTTGTCAACCGACAAATGAAACATCCCAAAAATTTTCAATTTTTCCACCTGCCGCCATCCAAAAACCACCTGTCAGCTTTCGGCTCGGCTCAAAAATCATAGCATTTCACCTTGCCTTTGCCGCCAAAGCGCCGCTTGCCATTACCTCCATTGCCGCCTCCTCCCAGGTTCAAATTCAGATTGAAAGGATTGACTTTCAAAGCAATGTAAAAATCCGTCCCGGTAAAATCCTGCCTTCCGAAAATGCTGGCAATATTATCCGACCCAACCACCAGCCAACCCAATCGAGCCGCCAGCCCGACGTGCATTTTTTTCCAGTTGTAAACCGAAACCGGCAGCGAAGCGGAAAACCAGCGATGCTCGAAACGAGGCGTCAGTGCCAGCAAATTTCCCCGGCGGGGAGCAATGGCAACGGTTGGAATTTCCTGCACCAGCAAGGCATTCAGGAAAAAATTCGGAGTGAAAGCATAGTCCGCCTGCAAGCTCAAAGCCGCCGGGAGCGCCATCGTGAAGGCATCATTTTCAAAGGAAGCGAGCGAGTCGCCGAGCGCCTCGAAACTGAGTTGGCGCATAAAATTTTCGTGCTCGTCGGCAGCATAATCCTCATAATTGCTGGCATTTATCTGGATGAGCGAGTCGCTTTGAATATGGTGCAAGCGGGCGTTTTTGTTGAATTTCAGGTAGCCCAAATCAAGCAGCGAAGCGCCCAGGCGAAATTTATAGCCATCCTCATCGACTTGCGCCAGCAGCAAAACGCCCAGGTCGAGCGCAACGCCAGAGCCATTTTTTTCCAGGTTAAAATCTTCCCCGTCCAGGCTGGAATTGGTGTAGCCAATGCGAGTGTCGGCATGGCTGACGGAAAACGCATCCTTCGAAAGGCGGACGTGCCCGAAGCCTGTTTGGCTTTCCAAAAATGCAGCCTCGTGGCCCCGCAGGAAACGCAAGTTTGCGCCGAAGCCAATCGCTCCATTCGAAGTGGGAATTTTCAAAGCATAGTTCAGCCCGATTTCGCTCCAGCTCAAGAAAGCGCCTTCAAAGGGCGCAACGGAAAATTCCTCGCCGAGAGGTCGCTCGTCGTAGCGGTAATAACTGTAGGGATTGGGGATGTTTTTTGTGCTTTCTACCGAGCGGAAATTGGTGAAAATGCCGAAAGAATGTTTGTCCTGAATTTTGACCACGACCGAGGGGCCCATCACAATGCTTGAAAGTGCAGCATATCGCTTGCGCCCGTCGTCATAAAAATCAGCGATGAAAGCATTCGCAGGTGGCTGCCCTTCGATGTCTTTTGCAAGGATAAATTCGGCGTCGTTGCGCCGCCGCCAAAGTTCGGGCAGGTTGGTTTGTTGCAGGTAGGCGTAGTTGTTTTCAAAGAAAAAACCAGCGCCGACAAGGTTAACGTCCCAGGCGAGAGGATTGGAAAGATTGCCTGCCGGGTTGAGCGAAAGGCTGCTCACGCCGGCATAATTTTCAAGCCGCAAGCCCAGTTGTTCCTGGCAAAAAGCAGTTTGGGCGAGGGCGATGCCGCAGCAAAAAAGGATAGTTCTCATGATGGAGTCGGTTTGATGAAAAAGCATTTGGGAAAGAAATCAGCGGGCAGGAGGCGGGGAAAAAGGGTCAGAAAGACGCTTTTCGAGCGGGGATTATTTTTTGGTAAGACAAAATTGTGCCTGAAAATGGAGGTCAGTCCAGTCAGCACTTGAAGTGCTTACTGGACTAAAACAGCTTCAAAATTTGGTCAGTCCAGTCAGCACTTCAAGTGCT
>CAZHLB010001232.1:0-1773 GCA_964533005.1 uncultured Saprospiraceae bacterium | reverse complement strand
AAAGTTTATCGAGTGAGGTAGGCGTGAGTTTTTCCACCGCTCCAAAGTCTTCGGGAAAGGAAGTTTGCAAGGCGTTGAAATTGTCGCCGCAGGAAAAAAAGCAGGCGGCGAACAGGACGATGAGGCTTGTTTTTACTTGGATTTTGAAAGACATGGTTAGGATGATTTTGACAGTGAACGGGCGTTCAAAAAGTGTGAGGCAAAAGTGCAGGCGAGACCTGCGGAAGGGTTATCAAAAGGGTCGCAAAGGCTTTCAAATTTGTCGCAAGGGCAGTATTTGCAGGAGTTTTGGTGAGAGCCGCCCCGAATTTTCGGGGCGACTCTTGAGGTAAAAAATACCTTTTCACCAATGGCTTCTAAAATTTATCCAGGCGAAGAACTCCGCTCTTTTCAGGGGTGACGATAGAGATGAAATACACGTCGGCGGGCAGGTTTTCCAAACTCACCTCCAGGCTGTTTTCGCCCGCAGGCAACTGTCCTAATTCTTTCCGCCAGACCATTTCTCCCGATGCGCTGAAAAGCGAGGCGCTCGCCTTCAAAGGCTCTTCCAGCGAAAATTTTACCTGCGAAAACGACCGGGTCGGGTTGGGGAAAGCATTGATTTCGAGCAGGTTGAGGTCGGCAGGTTCGTGGGCAGCCGAGGGAAAAGTCAGGTGCAGCACTTGCCCGGTGAACAGGTCCGCGACAAAAACGCCGCCGTTGCCGTCGAGCGCCATGCCCGTCAGGAAGCCGGGCGAAAAGGCTTCGGCAAAAACTGATTTCTCGCCGCTGGGGGTGATTTTGGTGATTTTTCCGGCAAAAGGCACCGGAGTAAATGTCGTGTCGAAAGCACCGAGTTGCAGCACGTACAGGTTGCCAGCGGCGTCCACGTCCATTTCCACGGACAAAGTCAGGCTGTCTGCGAAAGTCGAGACGTTGCCGTTTTCATCCATCTTTTCAACCGTGGAAAGCCCGGGCAGAAAAGGGAAGCCCGTCAGATTGCACACAAAAAAACCGCCAGCCGGGTTGCGGATGATGCCCGTCGGGACATAATCAATGAAAGGCGGAAATGGTGTGTAAACATTGAGAAATGGTGGGAACTCATGCAGCACCGACAATGCGCCTGTCGAGGCATTGCGCTTGATGATGGCATTGGCGGCGGCGTCGGCGATGTAGGCATTTCCGGCATCGTCCCAGGCAGCCCGATAGATGTCGCTTTCGACGAAACCTTCCGTCAGCGCAAATGCCTGAACGTCAGTGCCGCCGATGGCATTGGCGAGAGTGAGCGCCGGGTCACCCGGCAACCAGGAGGTCAGGTCAAAAGTGTACAACGAGCCAGCGCCTGGTCTCAAGTGGCCGCCAACGACGACATGAAGTTGATTGCCAAGGCGATAGGCTCGCCATGCCCCCGGTGCGTCGCCCGTCAGCGTGTCAAAATAGGACGGCAGGTTGATGACGACCGGGTGCGTGACTTTGTCGGGCGTGACGACGCTGACCTTGCTGTCGTTGTTTCCGCTTCCGGCTTCCGCCACCCAGAGGTTGCCGTCGCCGTCGAGGGTGATACCGTTCAAGCCAACGAAGCCTTCCGCCCAGACCTCCGGCACGGGTTGGGCTTGGACAAAAAGTGCGGTGCAAATCATCACCGCTGCGAGCATTGCTTTCAAAGGAGTGTTGAAGTTTTTCATGGTGAAAAGATTTAATTCTATGACAATTCTTGTGGGACGCGAGGAGGATGGGAGCGCGGATGACGCGGATTGGGCGGATTGACGCGGATTTTTGTGAAAGCCCTGACAA
>CAZHLB010001231.1:251-1774 GCA_964533005.1 uncultured Saprospiraceae bacterium | reverse complement strand
GGCAACGCCGCCAGCCGACCGCTCAGCAAAGATAAAATTTGCCGGGCGGGGCTGTCAAGGACAATGCCAGGGGTTTTGGCGAAATAAATATTTGCGCTCGCCACTTTGTAGGCAAGCCCCAATTCTCGGGAGCGCAAATATTTTTTTCGCCAAAATCCTTGACAGCCCCGCCCGGCAAAAAATTCTCTGCTGCTAAGCGGTCAACTGGCTCATCGTGCCGGTGCGGGGAAAGGGCGCTGCTCAAAAAAGGGGCTTCGTCTTTTTTCGCACACAGGCTGCCGTGTAAAGCAAGTCCCAACCAAACCATCATGTGAAAGAACTATTCAATTATTTTAAACGTCATTTTTGTTCTTTGAAAAGGCTGTAAAAGAGCGATGTGTTTTTCAAATTCCACCGGGGCCATACGCCCGATGCTGCTGTGTGCCCGGTCGTGGTTGTACAGGTGAAAGAACCTTGTGACAGCCACTTCGAGTTGAGCTATCGAGTTGACTTTCCAGGGGACGAGGTAGTCGTTTTTGAGGGTCGAATGGAAGCGCTCTGCGATGGGGTTATCGTAAACGGATTTCCCCATGCTGGAGTGGATTCCATACTTTTCGAGTAGCTTCAGAAACTCCTTGTCATAATACTGTCCTCCGCCATCGGAGTGCAGTATGAGGTTTTCAAAGCGCTCGGCCCCGATATTTCGGGGCAGGCTTTGCCTGGTTTGCAACGCCATAAGCATTGCCGGAATGGTAGTGTCTTCCGTTTTGAGCGTCCGGCTCCAGGCGATGCCGAGGCAGCGCCGGGAGTACGCATCCAACACTTCCGTCAGGTAAAATGTCGTCAGGGGCTTGTCCGCTCCGGGTTCAAAGACCTGGAAATAAGTGATGTCGGAGACCCAGACCAAGTCGATGTGGTCGATGGTCAACCCTTCTATCAGGTTGGGAAAACGGAACGAACCACTGGCGGTCGTCTTGGTGTAAGAGCGGATGATACGCAATTTCAAGCCGCACTCAAAAACGATTTCTTCAAACTTGTCCCGCCCTGTTCCTTTGAGCAGGGGTTGGTTTTGGGCTTGCTTTTGGAGGCGGCAGTAGGCTTTGCGGGCACCCTCCCGGGGGTGGTCTTTTCGGATTTGCGCTACTTGTCCCTCCACCCAGGCTTGGATGTTTTGCCTGCGTATCCCGGCCTGGCGTTGCCAAAATGCTGCCTGCCGGCTCACGCCGGCTGCCCGGCAAAAAGCCTCCAGGCTCACTTTGCGTTCTGCTTTGGGTTTTTGCCGGTAGCTTTCAATGGCATCGAAGCAGTGTTTTTTTTTACGTCGAAGCCGTACTGGTCTTCTACCGTTTGAAGCAGTTGCTTGTAAAATTCAAGCTCCACTTGCTGCTGTCCCACCAGGCGCTCAAGCGTGGCGACTTGTTTTTCCAGTTCCTTGCGCTTGTAGCTCTCGCTCTCAAGTTCCACCACTTTGATTATTTTTTTTTGGTACTTGAGCGAAAATTTCTCCAGCCAGATGTATACGGCTGCCTCTGAGACCTGATACA
>CAZHLB010001231.1:0-241 GCA_964533005.1 uncultured Saprospiraceae bacterium | reverse complement strand
CTTGGCTCTGGCTTTGCGAAATTCTTCGCTAAAATACCGGCGCTCTCGTGGATGGGTCTGAAGCCCTTTGAACTCCTTGACCTCTTTTGCTTGCTTTTTCATACCTGTTTTTGCTTTTAATTCGAGTTGAATTCAACTCAAATTCTGTCAAGTAAGTTCAGGCAAACTCAATTAGCCAATGGCCAATAGCCAATAGCATTTGCACTACTTGTCCCGATTTTCGGGAAAACCATTTAGCGTC
>CAZHLB010001230.1:0-1780 GCA_964533005.1 uncultured Saprospiraceae bacterium | reverse complement strand
GTCGAACCGGTGGAAGGCGTAACCTATATCGCCTCCTGGGAAACCAATCGCGGTTGTCCGTTCCAGTGTACCTATTGCGATTGGGGCAGCGCCACCAAGGCGAAGGTGCGAAAACGGGACATGGGGGTTCTGTTCAAGGAAATAGAATGGTTTGCAGACAACAAAATCCCCTATGTGGATTGTTGTGATGCCAATTTCGGAATTTTTGGTGACCGAGACTTGGAATTGGCAAAAAAATTAAAAAGTGAAAAACTTTCCAAAGGCTATCCCGGCAGGGTGCGCCCCGCCTGGGTGAAGGCTTCGTCGGAGAGGGTCATCCCGATTGCCAAGGAGTTGCTGGATGCCGATTTGTTGCGCTCAGTCACTCTCGCGGTTCAATCGCTAGACCCCGCGACGCTGAAAACGGTTAAAAGAACCAACATAAAATTCGACAAGTTTTCCAGCCTGGTGCAGCAATTTACCGACCAAAAGATCGAGACCTACACCGAAATCATTATGGGCTTGCCTGGGGCAACGCTTGAGACTTACATGGACGGGCTGGAACAATTGATGGAATTGTTTCCCCGTCCGGTGGTGTTTATCTATAACTGCGGCGTCTTCGTGAATGCCCCCATGAACGATCCAGCCTATGTGAAAGAGCACGGCATTAAAGTCATCAAATCCCCGATTTATTTATGGCATTCGTCCATCCACAACCGGGGAGACATCCCGGAATACGAATACATAACCACCGGCGCCAACACCTTCTCTCTGGATGATCTGAAGGAGATGTATTTGTACGGCTTTGCAGCACAGGCATTCCATAGCATGGGCATCCTGGAATATATCGCCAAGTTTTACCATCAGGTGTTCAATCTGAAATTCATCGAATTTTACAAAATCTTTTTCGACTACTGCAAAACCGGCAAGGGTGCCATTTTCAGCAAAGAATATAATACGCTGGCTGATTATGTGGCTACCGGCTATTCAGGCGGCGGATGGGATCATTACGACCCTGATCTGGCGCCGATTTTTTGGCCTATTGAAGAGGCGACTTGGTTGCGCTGCGTCAAGGATGGCAAGCGGCTCGAAACTGAAATTCTCGATTTCATCAACTATCTGGAAAACAGGCTGAAAGTTGCAACTGAAATGGAGATCATTGAGGATTTGGTGGGTTTCCAGGTGTTTCTCCTGACAACCATGGATAACAAGGAACCCGTAAAAACGCATGTTGCAAAATATGCGTGGAAAGAATTCCTGGCGAGCGGCAACGCCCGTATTGACGAATTGGATCGTACCCCTAAAGAATATTCCTGGAAAAACAAAGTAACGGAAAGCAATTCGGCAGAGTGGTGCTACAAGGCGATATGGGTAGGGCGTAACCAGTGCAATTACAAGTGCCATCCTGAATTTTTGGATGAAACGGCTCTGGAAATTCGGGTCGGAGATTAAGCGATGTGCCGGCAATTGTTCGGGAAAGGTCTTTCCAAATGACGCCAGGCTTGGTCAGTATTCTCGTCGCCAGCTATAACCATGCCGAGTTTCTTGAACAACGGATGGAAAGTTTGATTAACCAGACGTATCAGGACATCGAAATACTGGTGATTGACGATTGTTCGCCTGACAACAGCCTGGAAATCTTGCGTAAGTATGAGGCGCATCCGAAGGTCAAACTGGTTGCCCGCGAAACAAATATCGGCTGGGTTCCCGTCACCAAACAAGCGATAGAGATGTCTTCCGGCGAGTTCATCATTTTTGCCCAATGTGATGATGACTGCGACCCGCACCTGGTGGAGCGGCT
>CAZHLB010001229.1:0-1789 GCA_964533005.1 uncultured Saprospiraceae bacterium | reverse complement strand
CACTTGGGACGTGGAGGTTCTCTCCGAGAATGACAACGCGACTTGCAGACGTCCAGACAAGTGTTTCCGGCAGCCGCCACAGGAGTCTATGTTTTTACTTTTTCCTTGACGGCATGAATTCCATCCTTGAAAATACCACCGGCTACTTTGGCCCCCAGAGTGCCACCTGGCAGATTTACCGGGAGCCTGCTTTTCTCTTCGGCAGCGTCCGAGCCTTGCTTTTGCAGGTGGCGCACCCGGCGGTGGCGGAAGGCGTCGCCCGGTTCAGCAATTTTCAGCAAGACGCCCTCGCCAGAGGCAGGCGCACCTTCCTCGCCATGACCAACATCTATTTTGGCGACCGCCAAACTGCCGACTTTACCGCCAAAAAAATGAACGCTATGCACCGGCATATCCGGGGAAATTTTCCTTCGGAAAAGGTGGGTAGGGTAGTGCCGCAGCCTTACGAAGCTAATGACCCCGCCCTGAAATTGTGGGTGCTGGCGACTCTTTTCGACACGAGCATCCTGGCTTACGAGACCATTTTGAAGCCACTGCCGCTGGAAATCAAACAGCGTTTTTTCGAGGAAAGCAAAGTCACGGCTCGCCTGATGGAAATTCCGGCGGAAATTTATCCGGCTGATTTTGAGGCATTTAACCTTTATTTTCAAAACATGCTGCACGGCGGCGAGCTGGCAATTGGCGAGACGGGGCGGCAGCTTTGCCAATCTATTTTGGAGCACAAACTTGCGCCGAGGAGACTGAGCCGCTTGCTCGCCATCGGCTTTTTACCGCCGCATTTGGTGGAGGCATTTGGCATCAAAGTCCTGCCGGGCGACCAGCGGAAATTCGAGCGGGCAATTCAGATTTCAAGAATTGGCTACCGGCTGACGCCGCCTCCGCTGCGATATTGCCCGGCTTGGCATCAGGCGATGCGGCGGGTGGCTTTGGCGGAAAAACAGCGACCGAGTTTGTTGCAGACGATGTATGGTTGGCTGGAAAAATGGGTGGACGTGCCTTTGGGAATGCCCTCGAACCGGCACCTAAAAACACAAACGGCGCGCTAAAAAGCAAGCCGTTTGTGAATAAAATTTTGCACTCCAAGCTTCATGTTATTCGCTGAAAACAGCGTCCAGCTTCACTTCCTGCGTCCCAAATTCATATTCGATGACCAAATTTGCCTGCACCCGCCAATGCGTCTCGTCTATCTTTTGACCTTGCATGCAGCCGCTTGCAGGCTTTTTAAGGTGAACGTCTGAGCAGTAGCAAAGCACTTGGTAGCGAAGATTCATGCCTTCCAATTCGTCGTCCGAAGCGGAAAAACTCTCCTGGTCGCCAGGTATTTCAAAAAACAAGAAATCCGTGAATTCATCATCTGCGATAATTGCCGAGCCTTCCGTTTCCGCCCGGAATTTGAAGACCTGTTTGCTGCCAGGTTCAATGGTAGCTTCGTCCAGATACTGGTTAAAATCATAGTGCAATTTGGAGTCAGGATGCAGATCGAACTGGCAGTCCCAGTTGGATTTGCAATTATTCGTCCAGGCGTCAGGGTCGCTGGGTTCGAGGCAAGTGAAGTTGCAGTTTGGGCACTCGGGCAGGTCGGCGAGCTTGTCTTTTTTGCATTGAAAGGCAGACAAGGCGAGGAAAACGAGAAGGAAAATTCGATTCATGAGTTGTGATTTTGCTGAAATAGACAGGCTGGCTGAACGAAGGGTTGGGAAATGAACGTCGGCAGGGTTGCAACCCTTTCCATTGCCCATAGAATAGCCCCGGAGGGGCGGCGATGTTTGTAGCAATGCCGCAACCCCAT
>CAZHLB010001228.1:0-1793 GCA_964533005.1 uncultured Saprospiraceae bacterium | reverse complement strand
TCGTGAAGCATCCCAAAAAATTTCATTTTTTTCTCTCCAAAAACTCGTTTTCCACCTGTCAGCTTTTCGCCAAATCAAAAACAATGTTGTCGGCACTTCAAAAAAATTGGCGCATTTACCTCATCGAAGCCTGGGCGCTTGGCATGTTCATGGTCTCTGCTTCCACGTTCGGCATCCTGCTGGAACATCCGGCGCTGCCCTTTCACGACGCCATCGGCTCGCAGTTCGGGCGGCAATTTTTGGGCGGCTTGGCAATGGGGCTGACAGCGGTCGGGCTGATTTATTCGCCCTGGGGCAAACGTTCCGGGGCGCATTTGAACCCGGCGGTCACGCTGGCGAACCTGCAAATGGAGCGGATGGATTGGCGAAATGCAGCTTGGTACATTGTGTTTCAATTTGCAGGCGGCTTCCTCGGCGTGAAAATTTTCGACTGGCTGCTGCCTGATTTTATTCGCCACCCGGCGGTGAATTACGTGGTGACGAAGCCCGGCGCAGCAGGCATTTGGGCGGCATTTTGGCTGGAAGCGCTGCTGGCTTTCACGCTTTTCACGACCGTTTTGATCGTGAGCAACCACCAGCGGCTGGCAAAATTCACCGGATTTTTTGCAGGCGCTTGGGTCATGTTTTTCATCACTTTCGAGTCGCCGTATTCAGGCATGAGCATCAACCCGGCGAGGACGGTGGCTTCCGCTTTGCCTGCCGGAGTCTGGACGGCTTGGTGGATTTATTTCGTTGCGCCGGTGGGCGGGATGGTGCTGGCGGGAATGATTTATCGAAAGTGGTACCGCTGGACGCACGGCGGAAATTGCCTGACGATGAAGTGCCATTTTTCAGGCGAGCGGCATGATTGCGAAACGTATGAAGTGCTGGGGCCCAAGGAATTATTGCAACCGGAACAAAAGCTGGCAGAAAACATGGCGGCTTGAAAATTTTCGCTTTCGTTACACACGTAACATCCCGGCGACAAGCGTGGAAATACCTTTGCCTTGTCATTGAAAAACAACCAGTTAACTATTCAAAGTCAATCATTTTAAATCATGAATAAAACCATTCTCATCACCGGCGCCAGCGGAAACCTCGGCGGCGAAGTCGTCAAAACCTTGCACTCGGCGGGCTACGGCATCTGCGCAACAGTCGGCAGCGGCGGCATCCCGGCGGAATTTTCAAGCCTGACACAGGACACCCGCCAAGTCAACCTCACCGACGAAAACGCCACCAAAAACTATGTCGAAGACGTCACCCGGCAATTCCCCAACCTCAGCGCAGCCATTTTACTCGTCGGCGGTTTTGCCGCAGGCGGCATCGCAGAGACGACTGGCGCCATGCTCGACAAGCAGTTCGACCTGAATTTCAAAACCGCATTTTTCACTGCTAAACCTTTGCTTGAATACTTCGGCAAAAACGGCGGCGGGCAAATCATTCTCGTTGGCTCCCGTGCCCCGTTGCAGCCGGAAAGTGGAAAAGGGGTGGTTGCCTATTCTCTCGCCAAGTCGCTGATTTTCCGCCTGGCGGAAATCATCAATGAAGAAGGCAAGGAAAAAGGCATCACCGCCACCGTCCTCGTGCCCAGCACGATTGACACCCCTGCAAACCGCTTCGCCATGCCGGACGCTGATTTTTCCAAGTGGGTGAAGGCTTCCGACATCGCCGAGACGATTGCTTTCGTGCTTTCCGAACCCGGCAGCACGCTGCGGGAGAGCGTTTTGAAAGTTTACAACGGAGCGTGATTTTGAGGTTGATGCGGGTTGATGAAGGTTGATAAAGTTGATTGCCTGGCAATCAACTTTATCAAC
>CAZHLB010001227.1:0-1795 GCA_964533005.1 uncultured Saprospiraceae bacterium | reverse complement strand
AAATTCAAGTGTCGAATTGAACAGGTAGAGAAAGCTTTTCAGATCGGTGACGACTTTCAAGCCGTTGTCTTCAAAAATCTGGTCGTTCGGATGAGGCTCGTTGTCAAAGTCCATTTTGTAGGTCAACCCCGAACAGCCGCCGCTCGTCACGGAGACCCGAATGAAATAGTCGTCCTTCAAGCCTTCCTTTTGCTTGATTTCCAAGACTTTGCTTTTTGCGCTTTCAGCAACGTGAATCATGAAATGACCTCTATTTTTTTTGGGTTTAGAAGGTTTAGGAGGTTCAGGGAGGTTTAAACTAAACCTCCCTGAACCTCCTAAACCTTCTAAACTTTAAGCAACAGCCAACGCAGCTTCCGCTTCGATGCCATTTTTCTGCCGGTAGTCAGCAATGGCAGCTTTGATGGCGTCTTCTGCCAACACGGAACAGTGAATTTTCACCGGCGGCAACGACAGTTCCTCCACGATTTCCATGTTGTCAATTTTCATGGCGTCGTCGAGGTTTTTGCCTTTCAGCCATTCCGTCGCCAAAGACGAAGAGGCAATGGCAGAGCCGCAGCCGAAGGTTTTGAACTTGGCGTCCCGAATCGTGCCGGTTTCGTCGTCCACTTCGATTTGCAGGCGCATCACGTCGCCGCACTCAGGCGCTCCAACGAGACCGGTGCCGACGTTTTTGTTGTTTTTGTCGAGCGTGCCGACGTTGCGTGGGTTCTTAAAATGGTCGAGAACTTTATTTGAATATGCCATTACTGGTTAGTTTTTAAGGCTTTCGAGCTTGTTTTCACCTGCCCGACCGCCCAGACTTTTGATTTTTATCTTTTGACTTTTTCCTTCTCAATGTTCAGCCCATTCGATTTTGCTGAGGTCAACACCTTCTTTGTACATCTCCCAAATCGGGCTGAGGTCTCGCATGTGGTTGACGCCCCGCTCGATGGCTTGAATGGCGTAGTCCACGTCTTCTTCTTTGGTGAACCTGCCCAAGCTGAACCGCAGCGATGAGTGCGCCAAATCGTCGCCCAAGCCCAAAGCCACGAGCACGTAGCTTGGCTCCAGCGAGGCGGAAGTGCAGGCAGAGCCTGAAGAGAGCGCAATTTCCTGGTTGAAAGTCATCATCAAACCCTCGCCTTCCACGTGCTTGAAGGAAATATTGGCGACGTGCGGCATCCGGCTTTGCGGGTTGCCATTCACGTAAACCTCTTCCAAATCATTGCGGAAAGCATTTTCCAGCTTGTCCCGCAGGCGACTGAGGCGAGCGGCGTCGGCAAACATTTCTTTCGAGGCAATTTCAGCAGCCTTGCCGAAGCCAACGATGCCGGGCACGTTCAAAGTGCCGGATCGCATTCCCCGCTCGTGTCCGCCGCCATCCATCTGGGCGGTGACTTTGACCCTGGGATTTTTGCGGCTGACGTACAATGCGCCGACGCCCTTGGGCCCATACATTTTATGTGCGGAAAAAGCCATGAGGTGTATGCCCATTTCACGAGGTTTAGTCGGGATTTTACCGACTGCCTGGGTGGCATCGCTGAAAAACAGGATGCCTCGTTTTTCGCAAATCTTCCCGATTTCTTCCATTGGCTGAATCACCCCGGTTTCGTTGTTCGCCCACATCACGGCGACCAGAATGGTGTTGGGTTTGATGGCAGCTTCGAGTTCCCCCAGGTCAATCATGCCATCAGGTTGCACATCTAAATAGGTGACTTCGCCACCCATTTTTTCCAGGCGGTGACAAGTGTCGAGCACGGCTTTGTGCTCTGTTTTGGCAGTGATAATGTGGTTGCCTTTGCGGGCGTACATT
>CAZHLB010001226.1:0-1799 GCA_964533005.1 uncultured Saprospiraceae bacterium | reverse complement strand
TCACTTTTTTAGGAGAACCTCTTTGTCAACCGACAAATGAAACATCCCAAAAAATCTTCTCAAAAAACCGCCTCTCTCCCTTGCTAATAATTGCACTTGGAAATCTCCAAAAGCAACAAAACAGCCCTCCTTTTCGGCGCAACCGGCTTGGTTGGAGGTCACGCCTTGAATGTTCTCCTTCATCATCCTGCCTATCAAAAAGTGGTCGCATTCTCCCGCAAACCCTTGAAAATGCAACATCCCAAGCTCGTTCAGCACCTCATAGATTTTGACCGCCCGGAAGACTATCGCCATCTCGTCAAAGGCGACGACCTGTTTTTGTGCCTCGGCACGACGATGGCGAAGGCGGGCAGCAAGGAAGCTTTTTACAAAGTGGATTTCACCTACGCCGAGCAGGCGGCGAAAATGGCGGCGGACAATGGGGTGCATCAATTGCTGCTCGTGTCTTCGGTCGGCGCAAGTTCCGAATCCCTATTTTTTTACAGCAAAGTGAAAGGGCAATTGGAGGAAGCGGTGCAGCAGTTGAAATTTTGGGGCATCCATATTTTCCGCCCTTCCGTGCTGTTAGGCGAGCGAAATGAGAACCGCTTCGGGGAAGAAATTGCAGGCAAAATCGCCAAAGTGATTGACCGGCTGACGGGCGGCTTGCTCACAAAATACCGCCCCATCGAAGCGGACGTGGTGGCAAAAGCGATGGTGGGCGCTGCGCAAGGATTGACGCCGGGGGTGCAATTTTATCCTTCGCATTGGTTGCAGGCGTTGGCTCAGAAAATGGAGGAGGGGAAGTTTTTACAGTCGTGAGTTTTTGGTTTATCGCTTCTATCGCTCATTCATTGGTTACCACGACGCCAACCGATTTTAAATGATTATCAATGTTGAAAAAATGCCCGTCCATGAATTCAACGTCTTCGTTCCAATCATAGAAAATCCATTCTTTGCCAGGCATGGCAACCAATATTTCTCGGGTAGTCGTGAAAATCCACAAGATTTTTTCAACGCCATAGTCCAGCAATTCCTGCGTCTTTTCACGAACCAGTTCCATTTCCGTCTTCTCGCCGGGGTCAACTCGCACGTCTATTTCCATGACGATTTTAGGAGGGACGTTTGCGTATTTGCGGCTGATTTTACTGGCAGGCAAATCCGAGACGGAATACAGGGAAATATCGAAGCTCATGTTGACCCGCTTGCGAAGGTTGTTGCCGCTTTCGGTGTTGAAAAACCAAAAGTCCGGGCTATTGATTTTTGTGTAATAAAACCTGGTGAGATAAGCATTGATTACTGCTTGAAGTGTGCTGCATCCCATGGTGTCTTCGTAGGTTTTTGTTCCGTTCACCACGTCTTGCCAGCCTTTGTAATAGTAGGGTTTCCCGCCAATTACATCCCTGATAAGGTAGCTTGGAATAGCTTGTTTTTGTTTTGATGGCGACTGGGCGATGGCTTGTGCTGCAATCATGTTGATAAAATTTTACCGAAGATAAGTAGTCTTTCAGTTTTGTCAAATGAGGGAAGGTGTGCTTCATTTGTCCAACCACTCCATCTTCTCCTCCGTACGGAAAACCCCGCACCCCGTTTTTTGCATCACGAACAGCAAAATGAGGATGCCGATGACCCAGAAAATCCAGTTTGGGCGGGAAGGCTGAGGCTGGTCGTACATTTCATCACGTCTTTCCATCTCGAAAAAAGCTGAGGAGAGAGCCGGTTTCAAAATGGATTTTTTCAAAAAAATGGGATGTTTCATCAACATGTTTTTTTCTTCAACACATAGTCACATGAGTTCACATAGTTTGCTGATTCTCAAA
>CAZHLB010001225.1:0-1809 GCA_964533005.1 uncultured Saprospiraceae bacterium | reverse complement strand
TCTCGAAGAGAACCTCCACGTCCTGAGTGCTGCTCGATGGGACGTGGAGGTTCTCTTCGAGAAAGACAAGGCGACTTGCAGACATTTGTTTCACTCAGACGCCACATGAGCCTAAAATTAAACCTCGCTAAACCTCCTGAACTTCCTGAACCTCTGATAAAACCAATCATGGAAAGAGGCATCATTCCCCGCAAAATCAAAGGATTCAGAGACATGGACGCCAACCAGAATGAAATGCGTTGGCGCATTGTCGAGGCAGCAAGGCGGGTTTATCGCAGCTATGGTTTCGAGCAGTTGGACACGCCAGTGCTTGAATATGCCGATGCCATCGGCAAGTACATGCCCGACGAAGACACTGCGGACAAAGGCGTTTATGCCTTCCGCAATCCTGAAGAAGAGCCCGTGTTGCTTACCGATGGAAATGAAATGCGGGACGAGTTTGGCAAAGCCATCATGGAAAACCAATTGCTGGCGTTGCGTTACGACCTCACGGCGCCGCTCGCCAGGGTCTATGCCGAGCGGCTTTGGATGGATTTCCGGCGCAAGCAGGTGCAGGAAGGCGGCACGCCGATGTTTCGCCGCTTCCAGTTTGGGCCCGTTTTCAGATTTGAATTGAAGTTGCTGCCCGGCAGGTTTCGGGAGTTTTGGCAGATTGATTTCGACTCGGTTGGCACGGAGGATGTTGCCGCTGACGCTGAGGCTTGCATGGTGCTTGCCGATGCGATGGAAGCCATTGGTTTGGCGAGAGGAACTTACCTGGTGCGAGTCAACAATCGCAAGGTGCTAAAAGGCTTTCTCGCTTCCATCGAAATCACCGGCGAAATTGAAGGAGCCGTTTTGCGGGTGATTGACAAGCTCGACAAAATTGGTTGGGACGACGTACGACTTGAATTGAGCGACGGCAGAAAAGATAGCTCCGGCGCAGAAATTCCCGGCTTGAACCTGCCGGAAAATAGCATCGAACGTATCATCGAGTTTTTGAAAATTGCCACCGGGACTGCCTCTCGCAAAGAGGTGCTTGAAAAATTGGCAACCGCCGCCGGCGAAAATGACCTTGCCCAGGAAGGCATCGCCGAGTTGCAAAAAATGCACAACCTCTGGGCGACCCTCGGCTTTGACGAAGCCCGCATCATCTTCGACCCGACGCTCATGCGAGGCATGGCTTACTATACGGGGCCCGTTTTCGAGGTGGAATCACTGCTCACCGTTCGGGATGAAAAAGGCAGGGAGCGAAAATTCGGCTCCCTCTGCGGCGGCGGCAGATACGATGGCTTGGTCGAGGGCTTGCTCGGCATGAAAGTGCCAGCCACCGGCGCTTCCATCGGCGTTGACCGGCTCGGCGAGTTGCTGCGAATGGTCAATCCTGAATCGAGTAGGGCAGAGGGCCCCATTTTGATTGCCTATTTTGACGATGAATTTCAGCCTGAATATTACCGCATCGCCCGTGAGTTGCGAGCGGCTGGCTTGGATGCGGAGGTTTATTGCGGCTACTTCAAAGGCTTCCGAAAAGTGAAAAAGCAGGTGGCTTATGCCGACGCCAAGAATTGCCCGGCAGTCGTTTTTTACGGCGGCGACGAGGCGGCGAAAGGCGTGGCGACGGTGAAAAATCTGAAATTGGGCAAGCAATTGGCGACTGCCGTCGCCGATAAAAATGCCTGGATTCAGCAGGCGCAGCGGGAAGTGCCGATGGCGGAACTGGTTGATTATCTGAAAGATTTGCTTCGCTCTGAATAAAATTTAGCTCAAAGCTGACAGGTCGAAAACATCAAATCCATCCTCGCCGAGCACCTCGCCGTCCAGCAAAACTTG